>JAVBKB010000078.1:0-32414 GCA_031554275.1 Caryophanales bacterium
ATCATCCCTTGCAGTCCCAAAGTCTGCCCGTCTTCTGGAGAGAAAACTCTTGTAACTCCGTAGTCGTGTAACGTTTTAATTTCAGCTGGAATGATCACACCCCCGCCTCCGGCAAATACACGAATATGAGAAGCACCTTTATCACGCAGTAAATCTATCATGTATTGAAGAAATTCAACGTGTCCGCCTTGATAAGAACTGATCGCAATAGCTTGTACATCCTCTTGGATAGCGGCTGTAACGATCTCATCAACTGAACGATTATGTCCAAGATGTATCACTTCGACACCAGACGCCTGAAGGATACGTCTCATAATATTAATAGAAGCATCATGACCATCAAATAAAGAGGTTGCTGTTACAAAACGCACTTGATGAGTGGGTCGATAGATTTGTGAGTCCATGTCTTTCACCTTCCTATAGAAACAGAATCTTTTCCCATTCTATGATTCATTTTCTATCAAAATGTGAAGGCTCACTGATTTTTTAGACCTAATCCTAATTTTTTAATAAAATATATTGGCAGCAAGAATGTTGATATTTCTAAATAGACCCAATTATTTATGTGAATCAAAATATTCCAAAATAGATTTAGGTAAAATTTATGCAGAAAATATGTTACAATTGAACAATTGATTTATTCGAATATTTAAACAATTATAAAAGAAATACACGATGGAGGATTTATAATGGAAATACGCTTTGAATACTATATGGATTTTCTTGGTCAACCACAATGGATTTCAGGGGATCATTATGCGCGCAATTCCTTATTTGGTATAGATGACGAGGAGTTTGTACTTGCACCAATTTATCAAAATTGGAGTCAAGCGTTATTAGCGATATTAGGCGTCTCCCAAATTGATGGGATTTTGCCGATTTCAAAACCAAGGGGCTTGCCGCAAAATTGTAATTCCCTCACAATAGATAGCATTTCGCAAGAAGGTGCGCAACCACGCCAGTATAGCTGGCAAACACTTGATGACTTACTGAACTATGCGCCCGAAAAACTCCCGATTCTTAAACGGCAAGGCTATGTTCATAAAGCTGAGCTTGAGAATGTTCGACAAGGGAAAGAACCACAAATATTTTGGAATGAAGTACATGAACAGCTTAAGACAAATTTCGAGTGGACTGAATGGGAGTATGAAGACCATACAATAGACGAACTGATTCGCGCAATCATAACTCGGGCATGTCAAACATACTTCTATGAATCAGATAAAGACATCATTTCAAAGGGAAAAACATTGCGAATAATATACTGGCATGAGTAATTGACAGAAATCGTAACAATTTAACAATAGTTTGAAAACAAGAACATGTTGGGCAAATCGAATGTTTGCGATTTCTCAGCGGATGAAATTAGATCAAACACATTCGCGAACACAATTGCTGGAGAAGATATCACAAAGGAGGGCGACTAGATGCCAGTTCTTAGAATAAAAAATGTATTAATCGGAGAAGGGTTGCCCAAGATAATGGTGCCGATCGTAGGTAATTCAGAGGCGGAAATTCTTCAGGAAGCTCGATATATCAAACAGTTAGAGGTTGATATTGTGGAGTGGCGAGTGGACTGCTTTCATCAAGTTGAGGATTTAAAAGCAGTTGAGCAGATATTGAATAAATTACGAGCCACTTTTGACAAGGAGTTACTGCTGTTCACTTTCCGCAGTGTTCATGAAGGTGGGAAAAGGCAGCTTGATGAGGCACAATATGTAGCCCTCAATCAAATGGCAATCGAGTCGGGAAAGATTAACCTAATTGATCTGGAATTAGCACAAGGGAAAGAAATCGTTTCGATGATGTTAGCGACTGCACGAGCACAAGAAGTGTTTGTTATCGTTTCTAATCATGATCTGGAGGCTACACCTTGCAAAGAAGAAATTGTGCATCGTTTGTGCATGATGCAGGAGTTAGGCGCCGACATTGCAAAGATTGCTGTAACCCCAATAAATACTGACGATGTTCTGACCCTGCTAGCAGCATCGTTGACAATGAAAGCGTGTGCAACAATTCCTTTCATCACTATTTCCATGGGAAAACTGGGTATCGTTACACGCCTTGTAGGTGAAAGCTTTGGGTCTGCCTGTACATTTGCTGCCGGTATGTCGACATCCGCACCAGGACAGATACCTGTTTCAGAGCTACGAACAATACTTCGCTCGCTCCAAACATAATAATTTCCAACCGCAAGAATCAAATGTTCCAATCACATTAATAAACAGAGATATTGTATTTTCATAATAATTTGCGTACAATAGGAGCTAGTGAATTACCCCAGTATTTCTCTCCAATTTGATAAGGACTTCCATTATCCACCTTACAATATTCCAATAATTTTTAAAGAAATTTAATAAAAGGGCGAGTGTCAATTATGAATTTGACAATTAATGAGCTTCAAAATATGAAGCTGAAAGAATTATATGATCTAGCAAAAGAGCTAGGAATAACCAATTATAGTAAACATACAAAGAAAGAATTGACTTTTGCGATTCTAGGGGCAAAAGCTGAGAAGGATGGATTCCTATTCATGGAGGGAATCTTAGAAGTTATTCCGAACGAAGGCTTTGGCTTTTTGCGTCCAATTAACTACTCCCCTTCGAAAGAGGATATTTACATATCGGCATCCCAAATCAGGAGGTTTAGCCTACGAAATGGGGATAAGGTTTCTGGGAAAGTTCGTCCACCGAAAGAGAATGAGCGTTATTTCGGCTTGTTGCATGTAGAAGCGGTGAATGATATTAATCCAGAAGAAGCGAAGGAGCGTGTGCATTTTCCGGGTCTTACGGCATTATTTCCAAATCGCCATATGGTACTAGAAACCACACAAAAGAACACATCTACTCGATTAATGGATATGATTGCTCCTGTTGGATTTGGTCAACGTGGCTTGATTGTTGCACCACCGAAGGCTGGTAAAACAATGCTTTTGAAAGAGATTGCCAATTCAATTACAACCAACTATCCAGATGCCGAACTCATCGTACTATTAATTGATGAACGACCTGAGGAAGTTACCGATATCGAACGCTCTGTGAAAGCAGATGTGGTCAGCTCCACCTTTGATGAAACACCAGAAAACCATGTGAAGGTAACTGAGTTGGTTTTGGAACGGGCTTTGCGATTGGCTGAGCACAAGCGAGATGTTGTAATCCTCATGGATAGCATCACTCGACTAGCGCGTGCCTACAACTTGATTATTCCTCCAAGTGGACGCACACTTTCAGGGGGGATTGATCCAGCAGCATTCCATCGTCCAAAGCGTTTCTTTGGTGCTGCTCGGAACATTGAAGAGGGTGGTAGTTTGACCATTCTCGCAACTGCTCTAGTAGATACAGGCTCACTGATGGACAATGTTATTTACGAAGAATTTAAGGGAACAGGTAACTTAGAACTGCATCTTGATCGTAGCTTAGCAGAGAAGCGGGTTTTCCCAGCAATCAACATTCGTCGCTCCGGTACGCGTAAAGAGGAATTGCTAATTGAGCAAGAGCATCTTGAAAAACTATGGATGATCCGAAAAACGATGATGGATATACCTGATTTTGCAGAAAGACTTATTCGCAAAATTAAATACAGCGAAAACAACGCAGAATTCTTTAAAGTGCTAGAAGAGGACATGAAGAACGCTCGAGATAGCGGTTCAAAGACAGCATTTTAATAGGTGATCCTATCCTGTTGCTATAACAAATAGAGTTCCTCATCTTGCAATAAAAAAAGGAAACAGAGGTCGATTGAAGTATTCGCATTGCGAAGTCTTTGAGCGGTCTCTGTTTTTGCTGGAATCAAATTTTCCATGATAAGCTAAATGGGATTGCTGAAAAGTTGTGGAAGAGTTATGATATATCCACAATAATTTCAGGACGGTAATTGAAAAATGCGAATTCCTTTATTAAAATATGTACCATTTGTCGTAATTGTGTTACTCCTCATTAAAGGGATTAATCAATCCTCAGTATTACTAGACTATCTAAATTTATTTGTTAGTATCATCGCACCAATTTTCTTTGGAATATTGATTGCGTACTTGCTGAATCCAGGTGTGAAGTACCTTTGTAATCGTTTTCATCTCAAAAGAGGGCTGAGCATTATCGTGGTATATCTTATCTTCAGCATTGTGTTGCTAATGCTTTGCGTGCTTATTATCCCAACTGTCACGATCGCACTAACTAAGGTTGTCAATGAGCTACCAACCTACATTGCAGCTTTGAGGGACGCTACAGAGAATATCACAAGCTTAAAGGAATTGAATCTAGATGATCTGTTAGCATCCAATTCTGATACAATTATTTCATCAGTAACAAAATTCTTTTCAACTGGCTTATATGCATTATCCAGCGTATTAGGAATTATCTATACAACATTTGTATCTATTCTCATTTCGATTTATGTATTGAAAGACCTTGCTGGTTTCAAAAAACTAACGAAGAAAACGATTTTCTCATTTATGAAAGAAGATTCGGCAAAAACATTTACTCGTTTTCTTGAGGAATCAGATGAGATCTTCGGAAAGTTTATGGGCGGAAAACTTATTGAGTCTTTGATTTTGAGCATTATTTCGGGTGCTGGTCTTTTCTTAATCGGTGTACCATACGGAATTCCGATGGGATTTCTGATGGGCTTTGCCAATATCATTCCGTATGTTGGTCCGTTTATTGGTGCAGTTCCACCAATCTTACTTGCCTTCGTCGAACAGCCATCTTTGGCCATTTGGGTAATCATCCTGACCATTGCCGTTCAGCAGATTGATAACATATTCATCGGACCGAAAATCCTTGGCGGACGAGTTGGTATTTCAGATTTCACAGTATTTGTTTCCGTCTTGATTGGTGGCGCAATGTTTGGAATGTTGGGAATGGTTTTCTCAGTGCCAATTGCCTCGATTATTAAATTAGTATACGATCGATATCTAAACAAGAAACTTGAAGAGAAGAATATTGTGATTGAATGATTCATCCATTTTAAAAATACAGGAGGCCAAATTATGCTAAGAAAACAAAATAAATTTAAGCTAATTGTCGAAGATTTACATGACGACATCAAATCTGTCGATCGTAGTAAAGTGGAAAGAGAATTAGGTAAGCTAAGTCAGGGGATATTTGTCATTCTCGAACTAGGCGAGTCATACATGCAAGCTGCCATCAATGATGATGAGAATTTATTGGAAATGCGCATTTACTCAGGAGAATCGTGGAAGCACTATAGACGAACCGATTTGAATGTTGAAGAGATCAAACTGGTCTTTCTACAATTCTTCGACACTAGTGAATTCCCATCAACAATTGGCTGGACAGATGTCAGTGATGAGTTTGAATGAATGCCATTCTTGAATTAAATGATTAAGTCGAAATGTATCTGTGAATGATGTGTGAAAACAAGACAAAATCAACTAAGTTTTTTGTGAAAAGACTTCAAAAATTTTATCATTGCTTTCCCTCATAAAACTTGATATAATGTTCAAGCTATTGAAGTTGGACTTTGATTCCAACAAACTCTGTTTCAAGTTAGTGCCTGCACTATCTCAAGGATTCAGGGCGGAAGGAGATGAAAGTGATGAGACAAGATATTCATCCTAATTACAGTAAAACAGCTAAGGTTACATGTGCTTGTGGGAATGAATTTGAAACTGGTTCTGTAAAGGAAAGCATTCGTGTTGAAGTATGTAACGAGTGTCATCCATTCTATACAGGTCGTCAAAAGTTCGCATCTGCGGATGGCCGTGTTGAACGTTTCAATAAGAAATATGGCATTAAATCAGAAAACTAATATCAAAGCTGTTAATCTTAGGATTGGCAGCTTTTCAATTTGCCGAGAAATCTATGATTTTTCGGCTTTTTTTGATGAAAAATCTGCTCAAACCCGACACCTGCTCAGTGTTAATGGGCATTTTTTCTAGCGAGTTATAATTATTTTTGTTCATCATATTTGAAATCATCGTTCTGAGTATGGGAAATGCCGCTATCGACCAACCATTACAAACTATCCTTCATTTAACCAATATGAACGTGATGAGGGTACATATCAATAGGGAACTTTTCAACTCTTCTTAAATCCACTATATCTCAGTATTTTGTTTCACTGTAATTTTAGCACAAAATACATGTCGCTATTCCTTTCTGATGATTATGAAGCTTTAATTCCTGCTTTCGCAGCTGTTGTTTTTTTCTAGTTTCATATAATTGAAAATTCTGCTGTTTAAAACTCTTGCAATCCAACTTTTTATATTATATAGTAAGTGTACTATAACAACTAATACAGTTACTGTAGAAAGGAGTGATACGATGTTTCAATTAGATTTGCGTAGTAGACTGCCGATTTATATGCAAATTGTTGAGAAATTGAAGGAACTTATTATCAATAACGTGCTGAAGCCTGATGAGCAATTGCCTTCGGTGAGAGCACTAGCACAACAGATTGCTATCAATCCAAACACGATTCAAAAGGCTTATCGGGAGCTAGAGAGTCAGGGATATGCCTATTCAATTGTTGGTCGAGGCAGCTTCGTTTACGATATTCAACATGGTGAGACAAATGAAAAACTTGAGAAAATAAAGGTAAGCTTAGAGAAAATGATGTCAGAAGCATTGTACATTGGTTTAACAAATGAAGAATTGCTCCAAATGGTAGAAAATGTGAGCGCAAAAAGGGAGGACTATCATGATTAAACTTTCAAATGTAACCAAAAAATTTGATGATACGATAGCGTTAGATCAAATTTCGATGGAAGTAGCCAAATCCTCGATTTACGGTCTTCTTGGATCTAATGGAGCAGGGAAAACTACTGTGCTGAAGCTTTTGGCAGGGATATATACAGCGGAAAAAGGGTTTGTGCAAATTAACGAAAAGAGCGTGTTTGAACAGGTTGAAGTGAAACAAAGTTGCTTTTTCATTCCAGATACACCTTATTTCATTACGCAATACACTATTAAACAAATGGCGTCCTACTACAAAAGTTTATATCATAATTGGAGTGACGAACGGTACCGAAGCTTATCAAAGATTTTTCAAATTGATGAGAAGACAAAGATTAGTCGCTTATCAAAAGGAACGCAGCGTCAGGTGGCATTTTGGTTAGCATTTTCAACAATGCCACAGGTATTGTTGCTTGATGAACCAATGGATGGACTTGACCCCGTCATCCGCGTACAAGTGCGTAGATTGATAATCGAAGATGTTGCTGAGCGAAACATGACGGTAGTGATTTCCTCTCACAACATTAAAGAAATCGAGAATTTATGCGATGCTGTTGTAGTTTTACATAAGGGGAAGGTTCTCTTTGAAAAGGAGTTAGACGAACTGACGACGGATATTCATAAATTTCAGCTTGTCTTCAAAGAGGAAGTGCCTCAGAAATTGTTGGATGATCTGCAGCCACAACATTTGGAGAAACGTGGCAGTGTTTTGAGCTGTATTGTCAGAGGCGATGAAGAAGAACTGCTTGCGATCATTAATCCATACAAACCTATTTTGGTGGATGTCATACCATTGACACTAGAAGAAGTATTTATTCTTGAAATGGAGGGCGCAGGATATGCAGTCGGTGAATAAATTGATTAATAAGGAAATCATTAAGCAGATTTTTCGAAACGTTGGATGGATCGCAATTGTCTATCAACTGGCATTGTTAGTAGCTATACCATTGGAATACTATAATGCTGTCAAGCTGTTTCGAAATAGTGTCTATGTTGGCTCGTCTGGAGTAGTCGAAGAGCGGTTCTTTGAGCTTGGTAGCCTTTTCGAAATAGGTTATTTTAAACAAAGTTTGATCTTTGGGATTGTGCCAATTATCCTGTCGATATTTCTCTTCCGGTACCTGATGACAAAGAAATCAATTGATTTCGCACACAGTAATCCTGTGACGAGAAAATCTTACTACCTACATTATATCTTGACAGGAATTGCTATTTTGATAGTGCCAATTCTCATTGCAACTATGGTACTCTTTCTGACGCAACTTGGACTAGGTGAATTTGGAGGAATGCATTTTTCAGAATATCTAAAGTGGATAGCTGAAAGCAGTATCCGTGGATTATTTGGATTCTCACTTGGCGTTCTTGTCGCTACAATCACAGGTAATTCTATTGTGCAAGGACTGATCACCTATACGATTTTCGTAATTCCTCCCATTGTGATTTCAGCAATTGCCTACTTTATGAGCCTTGTTGTCAAGGGGTTTCCAACAGAGGATTCATTGCATAGTTTGGACTATCAAAGAACTGTTTGGCTGCTAGATATAATGAGAGTTGATTTTAAGTTAGCGCTTAGCAAACCCGCATTAATAGTCTATCTTGGTGTCTCTATCATGCTACTATTTGTTGGTTATTTCTTCTATAAAAAGCGAAAAAGTGAAAAAGCATCAAGCAGCTTTGTATTCAAATTTATTCAACCAATATTCAAGTATTCGCTCACAATTTCTGCAATGATCCTAGGCGGAATATACTTTGTTGAGACAAGGAGTCAAAGCTGGACTCTCCTAATTGTTGGGTTATTCATTGGCTCGATCTGTGGTTATTTCATTGCTGAAGTAATCCTGCAAAAGACCTGGCGCGTATTCAGTCGAATGAAGGGCTATGGGGGTTTTGTTGCCGTCACGATTATACTCAGTGTAGCTGTTAAATTGTTCTTGCCGATCTATGAAAACAAAATACCAAGTGTAAGTGAAGTGGAAAAGGTTTACTGCAGTGATAGTTACTTCGAGGATGTTGAAACTCAAGGAATTCGCGCAGAAATGGAGAATGAAATTCATACGTACACCGATCCTGAAAGTATTAAAGCAGTACAACAACTGCATCAGAAGGCAATAGATGTTGATTCTCCCAAACTTGAAGGTTATCGCAATTTGTATATTAACTACTATTTAAAAGACGGTAGTCAATTGCGAAGAGAGTATTTAGTTATGGATACTCAGCTTGAAGACATTCCCGAATTTCAAGAGAATGTCGACCGTTTTTTTGATGAGAAAGTAGAAAATTTATCAGCTATCTGGTTTCTCGCAGGGCAAAAGGAAACTACGATTACAGATGCTGAAGAGTTGAAAGAACTAGTTGCCGCTTACAAATTAGATGCGAAAAACGAAAAGTGGTTACAACCTGAATCAACGATAACGATGAGCATGACAATTAAAGACAGTTTGCTCTATCTAGAAATTGGCCTTCGTGATACCCATACCATTAAATGGCTAGAGGACAATGGCTATCAAAATGTCACTGATGAACTCCGTGCTATGAATCACTTGAAGAATCAATAGAGTAAAATTATAAGAACCTCAATGGATTAAGAATAATTCATTGGGGTTTCTCATATTCATCTAGAGTTGCCGCAAGTTATCCAGATACAATAATTGCGACTTACGCGTAAGACTGATAAAAATCCCCCCCGAGTGACAAAGAAGTTTTACTTAGCTTTGTAACAAAAAACACAGATTGAAACAAGGATGAATGGGTTAATTTCAGAGACTACTATCATGTATTTTTATAAGTTTATTTGAAAAAATATTCATTATTTAAATTTAAACTGTTGACATCTCAGAAAACTAAGCTATAATTTGAAACAATATACAAAAAACCTAATGACTAAAAGAGTAGTTGCGTGTTTCAATTAGAAGCGAGCTGACGGTTGGTGCAAGGTCAGTATTTGAACAGTGACGAAACGCATTTAGGAAGGGTTGTAATGAACACCTTGTGGAGCATTTGCTTCGGGTCTAGCTACAACGGTTTGTGGCCTTAACACATTGCGAGAGGAACTATTGCCGGCTAATGTAATAGTTCAAGAAGAGTGGTACCGCTGACATTGTTAGTCTCTTTGAATTTATTTATTTAAATTCAAAGGGGCTTTTTTGTATTTAATTTTAGAATAATCAGGAGGAACATACACATGAAAGAGAAATTCGTATTGGCATATTCTGGGGGACTAGATACAACAGCAATAATTCCATGGTTGAAAGAAAACTATAATGACGCAGAAATTATTGCTGTCACGGTTGATGTAGGGCAGAACGATAATTTTGAAAATTTGGAGGAAAAGGCACTGCAAACTGGTGCTTCTAAATTGTATCTAATTGATGTAAAGGAAGAATTTGTGACTGACTACATCTATGATGTGCTTTATGCAAATGCCAATTACGAAGGAAAGTATCTACTTGGCACATCGATGGCTCGTCCGCTTATTGCAAAGAAATTAGTGGAAATTGCTGAAAAGGAGGGTGCGACAGCGATTGCCCATGGTGCAACGGGAAAAGGAAATGACCAAGTGCGATTTGAATTAACGATAAAGGCACTGAATCCTCATTTGAAAGTGATTGCACCTTGGCGTGAAGACAACTGGCAATTTAGATCGAGAGAAGACTTAATTGAGTACCTGCAGACAAAAAATATTCCAGCGCCAACGGTCGTTGAGAAGAGTTATAGCTGCGATAGCAACCTCTGGCATGTTAGTCATGAGGGATTGGAACTTGAGAACCCTGCTCAAGAGCCTAATTACAAGAATATGCTTCAAATGTGTGTGACGCCTGAGGCAGCACCAGATCAAGCAACCTATCTTGAAATTGGTTTTGAGAAAGGATTACCGGTTAGCATTGATGGAGATACAATGTCACCGCTTGCCATTATGAATAAGTTGAATGACTTAGGTTCAAAGAGCGGTATTGGTATCATTGATATCGTTGAAAATCGGATGGTGGGTATGAAGTCGAGAGGTGTCTATGAAACACCAGGTGGCACGATTCTGATGTATGCACACAAAGAGCTAGAGTACCTTTGCTTAGATAAACAATGCCTTGCATACAAAGATACTGTGGGCATTAAATATGCGGAGTTAGTGTATAGTGGCGAGTGGCACACTCCACTCCGTGAAGCGCTTTCAACTTTTATGAAGCAATTGAATGAAACGATTACTGGTAAGGTTAAACTGAAGTTATATAAGGGCAACATTCTATCAGCAGGTTCAACATCCACGCATTCGCTGTACAATGAAGATATTGCTAGCTTTGCCACCGGCGACTTGTTTAACCATAAGGATGCAGTTGGTTTCATCAAGTTGTTTGGATTACCAATCGAAGTGAGGGCATTAATGAATGAACAAAACAAATAAATTATGGGGTGGACGTTTCACCCACACAACAAGCGCGGCTACAGATAGCTTCCACTCGTCAATCTCCTTTGACAAGCGGCTATACCATGAAGATATTGAAGGTAGCATTGCCCATGTAGAAATGTTGGCAGCACAAAAGATAATTGCGGATGAAGAAGCGTCGCTTATCCGCAAAACGCTACTCGAAATTTTGGAAGACTGCCATGTGGGGAAAATTGAATTCAATGTGAAAGCAGAAGATATTCACATGAATATCGAAGGCGAATTGATCAAACGCATTGGCAGTATCGGTAAGAAATTGCATACTGGCAGAAGCCGTAATGACCAAGTGGCGTTAGATATGAAGATGTATGTGAAAAAGGAAATTATCGAATTACAAAGTCTTGTGCAAGGGCTGCAAAGCACATTACTTGAGCTAGCGGAAAAACATATTAAGACCTACATGCCGGGCTTCACCCATATGCAAAAAGCGCAACCGGTTACATTTGCACACCACCTAATGGCCTATTTTGAGATGTTTGATCGTGATTACGAGCGACTAGCTGACTGCTACAAACGTGCAAACACATTACCACTTGGGGCAGGGGCTTTAGCGACCACAACCTACCCAATTAACCGGGAGATGGTGAAAGAGAAGCTTGCGTTTGAGGCTCTCACCCGAAACAGTATGGATGCAGTTTCTGATCGTGATTACTGCGTCGAACTTCTCAGTACAATTTCGATCACGATGATGCATTTAAGCAGATTTTGTGAAGAAATCATTATTTGGAGTACGAATGAATTTAACTTTGTTGAACTAGACGATACCTACTCTACTGGCAGTAGTATCATGCCGCAGAAGAAGAATCCAGATATGGCAGAACTAATTCGTGGCAAAACGGGCCGAGTTTACGGCAGTCTAATGGCACTGCTGACAACCTTGAAGGCATTACCGCTCTCTTACAACAAGGATATGCAGGAGGACAAGGAAGTCGTTTTCGATGCAATTGACACCATCAAAGCCTGCTTGCCAGTATTTACAGGAATGATAGCTACGATGGTTGTGAATCAGGATGCAATGATGAAGTCCTTGCAAACAGGGTTTGTCAATGCAACCGATGCAGCAGATTGGCTAACAAAACGGGGAATTCCATTTCGAGATGCACATGAGATTATTGGTAAAATGGTGTTGTATTGCACACAACAGGAGAAGTCGATCGAAGATTTAACCTTGGGCGAATTCCAACAGCTTTCACCTTTGTTTGATGAAAGCATTTATGAAGCGATTACAATTGAGAACTGTGTCGAGCATCGTAATGTGATCGGCGGACCCGCAGGTTCTTATATGAGAAAGTATATTGCTACATGCAAGAAAAACCTGCAGGAATAGCCATGCCTTCAAATTGCAAAAGTATAGCTAGTTATCGTTTCTAATCAAGATATATAGGAAATCATTTTTACCATAGAAACGACCTAGATTTGGTGTGAAAGGAGGATTACAGATGAAAACAATTGGATTAATTGGTGGGATGAGCTGGGAGAGCTCTGCCATCTACTATCAAGTGGTGAATACTGTTGTGAAGGAATCACTTGGTGGCTTGCATTCTGCAAAGTGTCTATTGTACAGTGTTGATTTCCACGAAATTGAGGCTTGCCAATCAGCTGGGAATTGGGATCAAAGTGCAGCAATCCTCGCGGAAGCTGCTCAGAAACTTGAGGCAGCAGGTGCGGACTTTATCGTAATTTGTACTAATACCATGCATAAGGTCGCAGATTCTATCCAAGCAGGGATCACAATTCCGGTTCTTCACATTGCTGAATTGACTGCAGAAGTGCTATTGAAGAACAACATCAGCAAAGTCGGTTTTCTTGGTACCAAGTACTCGATGGAGCAGGATTTCTATAAATCAAGATTAATAGAAAAAGGGATTGATGTCATTATTCCAGATGATAGCGATCGTGCATTTATCAATGCCACCATCTATGACGAACTTTGTGTCGGCATCATCTCTCCTAGTGCGCAGAAGCGGTTTCTAGAAATAGCAGAAAAGCTTGTTGCAGCAGGAGCCGAAGGGGTCATCCTCGGTTGCACAGAAATAGGGTTGTTGATGAAGCAAGAAGATACCGAAATCTCGTTATTTGATACAACCTTGATCCATGCCGAGCGTGCTGCGAAGTATGCCATTGAGGGAGCATGAGCAACCTGGAGGAACACAAAACTGTTGATTCGGGATTCGGGATTCGACAATTAGGATAAACCCATGAAAAAAGATAGCACCCAGTAGTGAAACACCGGGTGCTATCTTATCTTATTCTGAGCATCTATCAAATTCTTTTGCAGTAAAATTATCCTTTTTTCGCCATAAAAGATTTCGCAGCTGCCATCAATTCTTGAATACTTCCAAAATCAGAATTCTTGTCAACAACCTTGTCAAGTTTGTCCTTATCAACACTTGCTAGTTCATCTTCGTTGTTGACACCGACCTTTGCCAAAAGATCGCCAATTGATCCGAACTTCGTGAATTTGCTAAAGAAGTCTCCTGTTAACGCATTCTTGTCATCACTTTGTCCTTTTCCACTTAGAAGTGATGTAAAGTCACTCAACTCTAAACCATCATGGTCCTTATCGATAAAATCCTTTGCCCCATCTAATAAATTCTTTAAATCCATCAGTTTATTCCTCCTTTTCTGCATTTATTATAACATGATGTGACAAATGTCAAAACTCAAAATATCTTCTCGTTTTTCCGCTTGTTACATGATTCTGAAAAATAATTCTCGAAACTCAAACTGGTTTGAAATTTCTAAGTCTTAGTGCATTCGATAATACTGATACAGAGGATAGACTCATGGCAAGTGCAGCGATAATCGGGTTCATGAGTGGACCGCCCAGCAAGTAGAGAACGCCCATCGCAATCGGAATGCCTAGCACATTGTAACCAAATGCCCAGAATAGGTTCTGTTTAATATTTGCGATTGTTTTGCGGCTCAATTGGATTGCAGTAGCCACGTCCTTCAAATCACTCTTCATTAGCACGATGTCTGCTGATTCCATGGCAACATCTGTGCCAGATCCAATTGCCATACCGACATCTGCTTGTGCCAAGGCAGGCGCATCATTAATGCCATCGCCAACCATGGCGACCTTACGTCCCGATGCTTGCAGCTTTTTCACTTCATTTGCTTTATCTTGTGGCAGAACTTCTGCCAACACCGTATCAATACCTACTTGCTTTGCAATGGCTTCAGCAGTTTGTCGATTGTCACCAGTAATCATGGCAACAGAAATCCCCATTGCATGGAGCTTTGCAATCGCTTCCTTGCTGGAGGGCTTCACTGTGTCAGCGACAGCAATGATCCCAGCCAATTGACCATCAATTGCAATGTACATTGGTGTCTTTCCTTCGCTTGCTAATTTCAAAGTAGTCGCAAGAGACTCTCCTAAACCAATTGTACGGTCATTCATCAGTTTCTGATTCCCTAGAAGCACATTCTTCTTATCAAGTGTGATTTCAATCCCGTGTCCTGGTATCGCCTTAAATTGATCTACTGCTAACAGGTTAACATTCGCCTCTTCTGCTGCTTTCACAATCGCTTCACCAAGTGGGTGCTCAGATCCCTTTTCACAGGACGCTGCGATTTGCAGAAGCTGATCATTTGTCAACTCTCCAGTGACGATGATATCAGTCACTTTCGGTTTGCCTTCAGTAATGGTTCCAGTCTTATCAAGCACAACAGTTTGAATCTTATGAGCAGTCTCCAATGCGGCACCACTTTTGATCAGCGCGCCATATTGTGCGCCTTTGCCCGTGCCTACCATAATGGCAGTCGGTGTTGCCAATCCAAGTGCACATGGGCAAGCAATCACCAATATTGAGATGAAAATAGTGATCGAGAAAGCAAACGTTTCACCAGTGAGATACCAGACTGCAGTTGATAATAGTGCAATACCAATGACAATTGGTACGAAATAACCAGAAATAATATCTGCTAGACGGGCAATTGGTGCTTTAGAACCTTGCGCCTCTTCAACGAGTTTAATAATTTGTGCAAGTGCAGTGTCTTTACCGACTTTTGTCGCACGGTAGTGAATCAGACCGTTCTTATTAATGCTTGCACCAATAACTGGATTACCAGCGGACTTCTCTACAGGAATGCTTTCCCCAGTTAACATTGATTCGTCAATGGATGTAGTTCCTAGTGTCACAACACCATCAACCGGTAGCTTCTCCCCTGGTTTGACGACAATGATGTCGCCAACGACAACTTCTTCGACAGCAATTTGCATTTCTTTTCCATCACGAATGATGTTTGCCTGTTTCGGTGCCAGTCCAATCAATTTCTTGATCGCATCACTGGTCTTCCCTTTGGAGACGATCTCCATGTACTTACCTAATGTAATCAATGTCAGAATGACTGCAACTGATTCGAAATAGATTGCGAAATCAACATCTCCGGTGAAAATCCGATAGACAGCATAGAAGCTATAAATAAATGCCGCAGATGTTCCAATGGCAATAAGAGAGTCCATATTTGGACTGAGTTTAAGTAGGTTTCTGAAACCAATTTTATAATATCGGAAATTGATCACGATTACAGGAATACAAAGCGCTAGCTGAATAAGCGCCATTGTTCTTGGGAAATTCATTGCTACCATGTAGTAAGGTAGCTGCACGCCAGCCCACTCAAGAATCATGGGAACCATGGCGATAAATAATAGCGGGAAAGCAAATATTGCCGACCAGACAAACCGTTTCCATTGCCGACTAATTTCATCCGCTTTCTTATCGCTGGTATCGCCAACATCAGTTGCTTCAATCGCCTTGTAGCCAGCCTTTTCAATCACACGCTTGATGTCAGCAACTGTCACCGACTCGGGATCATAAGTAATGTTCAGTTTCTCAGTAGCCAGATTAACATTTGAACTTTCGATGCCACTTAGTTTACGAGTTACGCGTTCGACAGCACCTGAACAAGCTGCACACGTCATACCCTCAATGTTGAAAACCTTGCTAGTTGAATGCGCAATTGCTTTGTAACCAGCCTTTTCGATAGTTGCTTGGATCTGCTTTGGTGTCACTTCTTCTGTAAAAGTAATACTGAGTTTCTCTGTGGCATAATTCACATTGGATTCTTCTACACCTGGCAGCTTACGAGTAACCCGTTCAACTGCTTTTGCACAGGCAGTGCACGTCATGCCTTCTATATCAAATGTTTTCGTTGTCATATTCAATCACCTCTTCACAGTGTTCTTATTTCAAATCGTATTCTTTCTTCAGTTGGTTTGGAGAAGGCAATCCAGATGTAGAAGGGAGGAAAGACCATCCCTCAATCTTTTTCGGATCAAGCCCTGCTGCTAGTAGTGGATCGGCATCAATAGCAAATGATATTAATGTATCTGATGTATCAGGACTATTGGTCCATGTTACTACAAACTGGTCAAATTGGTCGAATCCTGCCCCTGTACGAAGACCTAACCGATAGCCCTGTTGGTCTTCTACAAGTTCCACAATACTGGGATCCTGTTTCAAAAGTCTTCTCATCGCATCCTCTGAACCTTGGGCAGTTTCTCTCTTGTCACTTAGATTATAGGGATGAATAAGTACAGCTTCAATTTGTTTTCCATCTTCAACTGCTGCTGGCTTATAGACATAGCCACTATCTGCCGCTAACTTATCAGGATCGAGTCCTGCTTCAATAAATGGCTTCGCACGTAGCACCATAGCAAAATCTATTGCGTTAGCCGCAGAATCCTTGCTCCACTCAAACTTATCGACTGTTTGAGACTCGGTTTGCTTGACCTCAAGCGCCAATCCCCAGTGTTTCAGTGAAGGATGAAATCCTTTTTGATCCTTGTGTTCAGAGACGATTTTGTTAAAAGCATAAAGTGCATTATCTGATTCCTTCGTGCCGGTGGGTGAGCGATCACAGCCACCAAGCGTGCTGGCAATTACTATTGAGATGACGATAAATCCTATTTTCTTCATGAGACCCTTCCTTTATAAACAA
Source organism: Caryophanales bacterium (assembly GCA_031554275.1). Lineage (GTDB taxonomy): Bacteria > Bacillota > Bacilli > JARBTR01 > JARBTR01 > JAVBKB01. The sequence goes on from JAVBKB010000078.1 coordinate 17,080, forward strand.
TTCTTCTGTTGCACATTTTATCCTGATTCCGTTAAAAATAAGGAGTGGATTGTTCAAGAATATTTCATCATGCACTGCATAAGCAGTGGTTTGTTGATGAGCTTTGGTCAGATAGACTGTGTCGTCTAAGTAAAAACTTAGAACATAACGGCATCGAGAGATTCAAGCATTTTCTAACAAAGCGAGATGGAATAATTACCACAAAACATTCTCTATTTTAAACGGAAGTCTGGATTAGAATAGAGGATTGATTCCCATCAATAAGAGTCCTCTATTCATCATGATGACTCCTAATAGTATCACCAAGATAGCACTTACTTTCATCATAACATTTGTAAATTTTGTACTGAGCAAGGTACTGAGTGCCCCTAAGGCAAACATCAATGGAACGGTTCCAGCACTAAAGAGGAACATGGACAAAGCTCCCGTTAGAAAGCTACCAGTAGTTAGTGCATAGATTTGCATGGCTTGTAGTGGACCACAAGGCATCAGTCCATTGAGTAAGCCAACGATAAATGGTCCTTTACCCACCTTGCCAGCAATCACTTTTCGTGCGAAAAACTTCGGCATCCTTGGATTGAGCTTTCTAAGTGCCGGAAAAGCACCTACTAGATTCAGTCCCATTAATACCATGAGTGCGGCAGCTACTAATGTAATAGTTCCTTGAAATTGTAATGTGGGAGTCAAAACCGCACCAATTGCACCAACGATACCTCCAATGATCGTGTATGAGACGACACGCCCACCGTTATAGAGCAAACTTGGGTAGAGGCTTTTGAATTTGGAGCGACTTGTGCCCACATTCGCCTTCGCATTTTGCGAAATATTTATGCCACCACACATGGCAATACAGTGCACCGAAGTTAGCAGTCCAATAATAAATAACACTGATAAACTAGTAGACTCATCTGCTAATTGAAAAGAGTTGAAGAAATCAAACCCAATTGTGTTTTGGAGTATGAAATAACTGGCTGCAAGTATTAATAATACAACACCAACCTGGATCCACTGCTTTTTCGCTGACGTCTTGGGCACAGAACTGATTATAGGATAGTGCAATTTATCTAGTTTGTTCTCAATCGAACTCAGATCAATCTGCTGATCATCAAAAATGATGTCCACACTACCAGTCCCATAGCTAGCATTAACTGACTCGACGCCAGCTAATTGTGACAAACCTTTTTCAATCCTTAACTCACATGCTGCACAGCTCATACCTTCGACATGAACTGTAATGGAAGTTTGTTTACTATTCATAGTAACCTCTTAGAAATTCGCATTTATTCTCACACGAATATACCAGTAAGATTTGAAGAGAATATGAAGATTTGATGCTTCTTGATTACAAGATTGAAAGCAAGTTGATTTAAACTCAGTGAACCAATCGGAAAACCCGCTTAAGTACGAAGTCTAGTTAAGGAGCCTGATGACTGGATAAATTTTAAAAATTTTCAAGTTACCCTTCAGCTCTCAACACATCCTTTAACTTTATTTACAAAACCGTTATACTGTAGTTAGAACGTTTCTGGGGGATTTTATGATTATTGGGCATAAGATTAAAAGATTGCGACAAGAAAAGAATTTAACGCAAGATGAGTTGGCAAGTCGTTGCGAATTGTCAAAGGGGTTTATTTCGCAGTTAGAGCGTGATTTAACTTCCCCATCACTCACAACGCTTGATAATATTTTGGAATGTTTGGGCACGAGCTTGAAGGATTTCTTCAATGATTATCAGGATGAGCGAGTTGTTTTCACTCAAAGCGATTTCTATGTTGTTGCGGATGAAGAATTGGGATATAGCTTAGAATGGATTGTACCAAATGCGCAGAAAAATCTGATGGAACCCATATTACTAACACTTGAACCAAATGGCCGATACAAAGAGGAAAGTGCTCATTTTGGTGAGGAGTTTGGTTATGTCTTGCAGGGCTCAATCACAATTCATTTGGGAAACAAGCGATACAAAGCACGCAAAGGAGATTCCTTTTCTTATAACGCAAATGTTGATCATTACATAGAAAATGGCGGAAAAACAGTTGCGAAGGTGCTTTGGGTTTCCTCGCCACCATCGTTCTGAAGTCTAGCCCTCTAGCTTCAATCAATTCTAGAATTCTTTTTTTATCTCAATAATTACTATCGACAACCTAGGACATTGATCAATTCAATTGTCCTTTATTATTTCCACAGCAAAGCTACCGGAATATGGTTAAATAAAATAATTACGGATTAAGGACTTTTGATATGAAAGCTAAATCAACATTAATAAAGTTTTTTATTTTGAACGCATTTATGTTTTTGTCTTGCAATATGGTACATCCAGTTACACCAGCATTTTTGAAGAGTCTTGCACTTCCAGACTTCGTATTTGGTTTGGCGTTTTCAGCAATGTCAATCACCAATTTCTTGTTCAGCCCGTTTTGGGGTAGATTAACGGATACGATCGGCAGGATACGTAGCATTGGTTTTTCATTAACGGGTTATGCCCTATCACAATACTTATTTATGATCTCGAATTCTGAATTTATGGTCATCTTGTCTCGACTAACTTCAGGTTTGTTTGCAGGTGGATTCTTGGTTGGCTGCATGGCGTACCTAGCAGATATTACAGATGATAAGCACCGAGCGAAGTACACTGCCTATTATGTTGCCTTTGGTTCAGTCAGTGCCTCAATGGGGTATTTGCTAGGTGGATTTATTGGTGACTATTCGATTCATGCAACATTCATCACACAAGTGGTTTTCTTGTTGTTCAGCGCCTTGATGTATCGCCTTCTTTTGAAAGATGAAGTCGTTAAGCCAGTCAAACTCAATCGTCAGGAACTTATTCGCTCCGCTAACCCGTTTCTATTCTTCGTCCAAGCAAAGTCGATCATGACAATGCCTTTGTTTGTATTTCTGATAACGATATTTCTAACAGGTGTGGCGATTAGTGATTATGATAATGCTTTGAATTACTATTTAACTTCTGATCTAGAGTTTCCAACTTCGTATAATGGTATCATGAAAGCAGTGATGGGGTTGATCGGACTGATCGCCAATTTCACTATTAACCAATGGCTTGTGAAGCATACAGAGGGGCGCAAATCAATTGTCGCAATTCTTATGATGTGCGGAATTCTACTGCTAATTGCAAGCAGTACCATCGGCTTAATCCCATTCCTATTGTGGAATATCCTTTTCTACACATTCAACACCATGTCACTTCCGATTCAGCAAGCGCTGATAGTCGAAGGGCAAAGCGATGGTTCTTCAAACGGGCTACTATATGGCATCTTTAACTCAGTGAAATCACTTGGAATGATTGTTGGTCCTTTAATTGCAGGATTTTCGTATGAAATTGAGTCGATACTTCCCTTTATTATCGCAGGATTTGTGTTCTTCCTCTCAGCTGGAATTGCGGTCGTCAATTATTTTCAGTACAAGAAGCCCGAAACGAGTGTTAAATGATGCTTATCTAGCCATACCCCAATTGTAATCTGGATTCAGACAAACCATGAAAAAGCCATTTCAAACGGCTTTTTTTGACAAGTTATAAAATAGGGAATAATTTTTCGGAAAGTAATGGATATACTAGAATTCATGGAAAGCGTTGTGACAGGCCTACGAAAGTCAACAAATACAGACAGTATTCTACAAGTTTCGCATTTCAGGATAAAAATTTCACAAAGCTTCAAAATGCAGCACGATGATGCGATACTCTACAAGAAACACAATTAGTTGCAGCGATTCGCAAATTAATAGTTTTTTCAGCATCTCCATATTCTCTTCAAATTTTCTTGTTACAATAGGTCGAAATATATCAAATCTAGGAGACCAACTATGAAAAAAATATTGTTATTGTTAGTGCTTGTTGTTAGTGTGGCGCTGTCCGCATGTGCGAAAGAAGAATCAAAAGGTGTAGAAGCTGCAAGTATAAGTGATAACGTTCAAACCGTTTCGACAACTTTTTCTGCCAATAATTATTCACCAATCACTGTGCAAAAAGATGTTCCAGTGAAATGGACGATCACGGTGAATAAGGGAGATCTGAATAATTGCAACAATCGATTCTTTATTCCAGCTTTTGATAATAAGGAAGTAAAGCTGAAAGAAGGAGAAAATGTAGTTGAGTTTACCCCAACTGAATCAGGTACATTTCCTTATAGTTGTTGGATGGGGATGATTCACAGCAAGATTGTAGTAGTGGATAAACTGAACGCAAGTAGCAAAGAGTCCGCTGATGCGGATACGGTCAGTGTATCAAAAAGCGCTGTAACAACGAATGCTTCAGCAACAAATAGTGCGGAGATTAAAACTGGTGTAATTGAAAATGATGTGCAAAAGGTGAACGTTACGATCACAGAAAACGGATACGAACCAGCATTCATCATTGTTCAAAAGGGAATCAAAACCGAATTTAAATTCGATGTGAAGGCTGCAAGCTGTGCGCAATATGTTGTTTTCCCGCAAACGAACCAAGTAGTAGATCTATCAAAAACAAACACAGTCACAGTGACACCGGAAGATAATTTTCAATTTGCTTGCGACATGAGTATGTATGGATCAACTGTTTTGGTAGTTGACGATATCAAGAATGCTACAGACGTAGAAAGCATAAAGAAAGAGCTTGAGAAGAACGGAGACAGTTACAAATTTCAAGGCAGTGGCTGTGGCGGCGGATGCTGTGGAGCAAAGTAATCATATTGCCCGGTCTTGTATTGTAATCTGGTATTGAATATACTAGTACTATTAAAGAATTTGTGAAATGAGGAGAACGAGTATGCAAACAATTTTTAAAATTTCGGGGATGTCCTGTGAGCATTGTGAGCGCCATGTAAGAGAAGCGCTAGAGGAAATCGAGGGTGTAGCGTCAGCCCAAGTTAGCCACACTGAGAATACTGCAACTGTTGAACATGCAGACAATGTGAGTTTAGATGCGATGAAAGAAGCAATAGTTGAAGTAGGTTACGAAGTACAATAAGGAATTCAACCTGATGAAAAAGCCCCAAGTATGGGGCTTTTTGTACACAGAATTTAGGATCAGCTAAGGAAAGTGAATGATTTGTAGTGAATTTCCGATCGCGTTGAAACAGGGATCGGTTCTTAGTTATTTTGGAGCTAAGGCATTTTGTAGCTAGAACAAGTATTGGAGATCAAACATGAAACAGCAAATTCTTATTGTGGATGATGAGGTCAAAATAATTGAAATAGTCAAGGCGTATTTAGAAAGCAGCGGATACAATGTGTTGACTGCCATTAATGGTGTTGATGCACTGGAGATATTGGAGAAAACACATGTTGATTTGCTGCTTTTGGACTTGATGCTTCCTTACATATCTGGTGAGGAGATCTGTCTCAAGGTGCGAGAGAAATCCAATATGCCAATCATTATGATGACTGCGAAAGTGGATGAAACAAGCATTATTGATGGACTTCGAATGGGAGCGGATGATTACATCACTAAGCCCTTTAGCCCTCGGCAACTTGTTGCAAGAGTGGATGCAGCCTTGCGGCGTGCAATCCCAAACGAGCTGAATCAATTACTGACAATTGGCGAAATAACATTAGATTTAGATAATCGAACTGTTACCAAGAACAACCAGGTGATAGCAGTGACCCCAAATGAATTCAAAATCCTGAAGCTTTTGATGGAGCGCCCAAATAAGGTTTTTACGAGAGAAGAGATTATTGATTTGATCATGGACAATCAGTTTGCGGGATTTGATCGCACAATTGATACACATATTAAGAACCTCCGACAGAAGGTAGAAGAAGATCCAAAAAACCCGTCAAAGATTCTAACGATTTATGGTGCAGGCTACCGTTTCCATTCAGAAAAATAACTTTTAACATAGCAACATGAAAATTTGTAATCTTTGTTGACTAAAGCTGAATTAATTTAAGAACTCACTAATTTAGGGGGGCAATGGAATGATCGGTTTAAAAACTAGATTGGCATTAACATATGCCCTCATCACTTGTTTGGCAGTGGCTATTCTTAGCTTCACTTCGCATATTTTTTCTGATCGTTTATTCTCAAGTTATTTGAAGCAGGGGATTGAAGCACAAAATAAAGAGATTGCTGCATCCATATCTGATCAATACATGCCAAGCCTTAGTCATTTCAACATTGCATCTGTACAAGCACTGGGCATGAGTTATCTACACGAAGGATTTATCATCACAGTTAAAGATCAAACAGGCGCAACAATCTGGGATGCTCGTAGTTGTGATATGGAGAAATGTGAAAATATATTGCATGAAATCGAATCCAATATGAAACATGATGCAACGGCAAAACACAAGCTAGTGTCGAAAACATTCGCAATGAACAACAGCGGAATGCAAGTTGGAGACGTTGTGATTGAAACACTAGGTCCCATTTTCTATACGAACAACGAAGCAGCCTTTATCGCCTCACTCAATAAGCTACTTATTACATTAGGTATTTCTTCCGCTGTCCTCAGCGTTGGGATTTCCATTTTTCTAGCTAGCCGCCTATCAAAGCCAATTCTTCAAGCAGCAGCTACTGCAGAGAAGATTGCTGAAGGTAAATGGGATGTCCGCATGGCAGAAGAGCAAAATACGACCGAGCTTCACACATTAGCACAGTCTATCAATGGTTTAGCAGCAACACTAGAGGCAGGTGAGAAGTGGCAAAAGAGATTAACAAGCGATGTTGCTCATGAACTTCGAACACCACTAACAGTATTGCAAGGGAATTTTGAAGCAATGATCGATGGTGTTATCCAGCCAACTCCCGCGCAAATTGCCAGTTGTCATGAAGAAGTGCTTCGTATGCGTAAATTGGTGGATGATTTGAAACAGTTGTCGATGATTGAGCAAGCTACAATTAAGCTGTCGAAAAAGGAATTTGACTTACAGGAATTATTACAAAATGTTTTCAATAATTTTCAGCAGAAAGCGACATCAAAGGGTATTTCTCTCCAATACAAGGGAATGCCAACCTTGATTTATGCTGATCCAGATCGGTTAACGCAGGTTTTCGTCAATCTTGTTTTCAATGCGATTAAATTTACAGATAGCGGTAGCGTCAGCGCCGAAATTATTGAACAGTCAGAATCCTATTGTATCCGAATCAAGGACACTGGAATGGGGATTGCAGACGAAGAGCAGGCACAAATTTTTGAACGATTTTATCGGTCTGATAAGTCAAGAAGTCGAGATACTGGTGGAGCTGGAATCGGGCTTGCAATTGCTCGTTCGATAGTTGAGGCGCATCAAGGGCAGATTCAAGTGGAGAGTAAATTAGGGCAGGGCAGCTGCTTTACAATTACATTGCCCAAGCAGAGACCAGAATAAAGTGTTCAATTATCAGCGGAATTGAATTTTGAAAATTGCCGCCAATATGCACTTTTTTTCAAAGTCTAATTCAATGAGAATGTTATAATTACAAATCTATATAAAAATCTCTTTTTTTATTTCCCATTCTTCCTTTTTTTTGCTACTATAAGTCTATCAAACAACTTGATGTAACAAGCAACACAAATCAGCTTAGATTTCTTGCGAATTTATCTTTATCTGGCTCTGCCATTTTTCCGAAAGCGACACCACATGCATGTATTGTATTGCCACTATCGTGAAAGTACCCTGTAAACAGAAATTGCTTTGCCAATCTAACAAAAAACTTTAGAAATATTCTGAGGTGTTGAGATGAAAATTGATAAAAAGATTTACAATTATTTTCACATGCATCCAAAAGAGCGCTTTATAATAAGCCTAGGAATGGATGCTAGAGAGTTTGTAACAGGAATTAGTCGTTTTGTATCTAACATGTTATTAATACAACATCAAATCGATGATGTCTATGGATACAACGCTAATACGAAATTGAATTATCTTAATGAAAAAGAGATCGGACGTTTTCTTGAGGATACCGATTCGAAATTCAAGTGTTGTAGTTGGATAGATTTTGATGCAAAAGAAAATTTGAACGAAATAAGCGCTCAGGAATTGTCAGAACTATTGTATTTGGCGCATATGAAGCACCATTACCGCACGCCTTTCTATCCAAAGCTGAACAATCACTTCGTCTTCTTGACAGGAGAAAACAGTTCTTACTGCAAGTTGTATTTTCGAGATTGGAGTCATGTTGCTGAGGTAATTAGCGAAAAGATCGCAACTGGTTTCGCTAATGAGATGGTCGAGAGAAATTTCTTTGTGTTAACGAAGAAATCGTCCCATGTCAAAATTCCAAATGAAATTGTTGAAGAATTGATGAAATTGTTCCAAGAGGGGTTACTCTTTTCATTTGCCGAAGTTGAGCAAAAAAGAAATCACTATGAGATGCCACTTTGGATTATGGGCGACTATCAACATGAGGATGTGCTTGTTGAGGACTTTGCCAAAATGAAGAGAAAACAGGCTAAGTGGTACTTGATCTATTCCAAAAAGACAAAAGAATGGCAGTTAGAGCATAATGCATGATTTTGCATTTATTCATTTTCATAATAAATTACTGACCAGATCAAGGCAATGCTTTGTCTGGTTTTCGCAATTTCAATGTACTTTATCCTAATTATCGATAGAAATGCAACTTAAAACTCGCTAAAATTCCCAAATACTTCGTCATAATTTCCTAGGATAGTCCCGCTATCCTTCGTAAATTATTCCTCGTCTTTGAAAATTTTATCGGGAGTTTTAAGTTACATTTCTACCGACAATTAGGATTAAAAGAAATTTCGATAAAAAAGTCTATCCCATTTTCTCTAAGAAGCGATACAATAAAGAGTAGTACTTTTATCAGCATGACACGACATTTGTTCATGTAGAGAAGGAAATTTTCTGCTATTGTGGAATGATACAATGGAATTGCATTCATAAATACTTGGTTACTTTATTTATAGGAGGGGAACTCAGATGAAGACAAAGTTAGCATTATTATATGGTGGTAAATCTGCCGAGCATGAGGTATCACTGCAAACAGCGAAAGCTGTGATTAGTGCTTTAGACAAGGATAAATTCGAAATCCATCCGATTTATATTGATCACACTGGTAATTGGATCAGGGGATCGCTTTTGGAAACAACAGTTGAAGATGTTAAACAACTTATGTATGAGAAAAATCATGCCGACTTTTCTGTTTCACTAATTGAAGGTGATGCAACCGGTATTGATGTTGTGTTCCCATTGCTACATGGGCCAAATGGCGAGGATGGTACAGTTCAAGGACTGCTCGAGCTATTGAATTTACCTTATGTAGGGAATGGCGTACTTGCATCATCAGCTGGCATGGACAAAATAATCATGAAAAATATCTTTGCACAAGCCGGTTTACGGCAAGCGAAGTACCTTTCTTTCCGAAGAAGCGATTGGAATGCAGAGAAAGCGCTTTGCTACAAACAGATTGATGAACAATTAGGGTACCCTTGTTTTGTGAAACCCGTTAATCTTGGTTCAAGCGTAGGGATTAGTAAATGCACTACCCGAGATCAACTAGAGGCAGCGTTCGAAGTGGCATTCCAATTTGATCGAAAGGTCATTGTCGAGGAAGGCATACTTGGTAGAGAAATTGAAATCGGCGTCATGGGAAATGATTATCCTGAATGCTCGGTTGCGGGCGAATTGGTGTTAAAGAAAGATTTCTACGACTACAAGGCCAAATATGTTGATGGTGATACAGGACTGATTGTTCCAGCAGAAATGACTGATGAACAATACAAAGAGCTAGTATCTATGGCGAAAATAGCATTTAAAGCACTTGATTGCTCAGGATTAGTCAGAGCAGATTTCTTTTTAGGAAACGATCAGAAATTGTATATTAACGAAGTAAATACTATGCCTGGCTTTACACCCTTCAGTATGTTTCCACTTTTGTGGCAGGAATCAGGTGTGAATTACGCAGAATTAATTGAGAGATTGGTGCAACTCGCAATCGAAAGACATCAAGAAAAACAATTGATTAAATACACTTTTTAATAAAAGAGATACAGAACGAATTGTAGGAGAAGAAATGATTAATAAAACTTTGGGCGAAATAGCAGCTTTAATTGCAGGGGAAGTGGATGAGAAATTCCAAGATGTGAAGATATCAGGCGTGTCAAAGGACACGAGAACGATTGAAAAGGGAAACTTGTATATCCCACTTCGTGGTGAAAACATGGATGGACATCAATATGTCATTCAGGCATTTTCAGCAGGTGCAACTGCTGCATTATGGGAAAATAGCGTCGAGAATCCGCCAAAGAATGTCCCCTTGTTATTTGTTGACGATGCGCTAGAAGCTTTGCAGGATTTAGCAAAAGAATATTTGGCGAGACTTTCTGCTGTTGTGATTGGGATTACAGGCAGTAACGGCAAAACCACAACGAAGGATTTAATTGCCACGCTTTTGGGTCAAACTTTTACCATTCACAAAACTTCTGGTAATTATAATAATCATATTGGCTTGCCTCTGACAGTGCTTTCAGCGCCCAAGGACTGCGAAGCATTAATTCTTGAAATGGGTATGAGTGCGAAGGGGGAGATTTCTTTCCTTTCTAAATTGGCTAGACCTCATATTGCCGTAATCACGAATGTTGGCGAATCGCATATGAAGGACTTAGGCTCTCGGGAAGGTATTGCAGACGCAAAATGCGAAATCGTTGATGGCCTGCAAGAAGACGGTGTCCTTTTCTATAATGGTGATGAACCACTCTTGCAAGAAAGGCTGACGATGATTTCCAGAAGACAATCTTTTGGTAGCGAAGCAACAAATGACTATTTCCCTGAACATGTGAAGATCGAGGCGGAAGGAACAAGTTTCTCAGTGTCGGAGCATGAACTGTTTCTACCAGTGCTTGGAGAGCATAACGTCCTGAATGCAGTTGCTGCGATCGCAGTGGCGAATGAATTCAACATGTCGTGGGAAGAAATTGCTACTGGGCTTAAGCAGGTGAAGCTCACAAATATGCGAAGTGAACTGCTGCAAGGAAAAAAAGACGAAATCATTCTCAACGATGCCTATAATGCAAGTCCAACATCAATGAGGGCTGCAATTAAACTAACCCAGAGCTTACGGAATTTCAACCGAAAAATAGTTGTCTTAGGTGATATGTTAGAACTAGGCAGTAATGAAGAGGCTTTTCATGAGGAAATCGGAAATATGTTGGACCCACAGGAAATCGACTTTGTCTTCACAGTGGGTAAGCTAGGCAAATTCATTGCAGATGCTGCTTTAAACAAATTCCCGCAAGACCGTGTTTTTCATTTCGATAATTCTGAAGAATTGGCAAAACAGTTGAAGGACATTTCTGCTGCCAATGATCTTATTCTTTTTAAAGCATCTAGAGGAATGAAGCTGGAAACGATTATTGAAACATTGCAGCAATAAATAAGCAACTCCGTGCGTTAACACCTAGATAGAATTTTTGTCGTATTTCCTAGGAAATAATCGAGGGGGTGCGCAAATGGGTAACTATCGTCTATTGTCGACACGATCCCAATGCCTGATGAAGGATTCGGACTTTTCAATTAGAGTGCTAAGATAGCCAGAGATTGGTGATACTAACCTTGGAAGTTAAATGTGAAACCGGTTTCCTGATTAAAGCATCAAGTTGATTGTCAGGAAACACGTAAAGCATTTGAAAATATATAAAAGATTTGAAAAAGGTGATCTTATGATAGGATGTCTTGTCATACATGGATTTACAGGTAATCCATACGAAGTGGAACCGTTGACAACATTTCTGCAGGACAAAACCACTTGGAAAATAGTTATTCCAACTTTGCCTGGGCATGAAAAGGGTGGATCGTTACATGGCGTTAAGTTTACTGAATGGATTGGGGCGGCAGAGTTAGAGTTAACGAAACTAATGCAAGAATGTGACAAAGTGTATCTGATCGGATTTTCAATGGGTGGATTGATTTGCGGAATCCTTGCGGCAAAGTATCCAGTGCATAAATTAGTTCTACTTAGTGCTGCATACTACTATATTGCCCCCAAACAACAGTTTATTGAAGCTCAGAAGTTGTTCAATGACTTCCGTAAAAGGGTACATAAAGAAAACTTGTTCTACAAACGATTGAAATCGAAAAGAAATCGAATAAGCCCTTCTGTCATTAGAGAGTTTCAGAAACTCGTGCATTCTCACCGCTCTGTTTATAGCAACATTCATGTGCCAACACTCATTGCTCATGGAATGGTGGATGGTGTTGTGCCAGTGAGAAGCTCGAAGCGCATCTATCAAAGCCTTGCTACAGAGAATAAATCGATCCTTTGGATTGATGAAGCTAATCATTTGATTTGTCGCTGCAAGAGTAGAAATGTCCTCTGTCAACAAGTACTTCACTTTCTCGAAAAAACGTCATAAAAACATATTAGTGAAGATTTTGTTTTAAGTGAAAACAACTATTGAAAGGCCTTACAGACTAGCATATCTGAAAAAATAATTCGACTAGCTCAACAAAATAGCTCAATGTAGTTGCAAAATAGTCGCAAAGGTGGTATTATTGCATTCTGTAAGCATCGCGACATCTTTCTTGAATAGATGCAGCTCAAAGATAGTTTGAGCGGCATATTTTTTTGGTTTAGTCTTCGGTTCCGATGCTTTTGTATCGGAATTTTTTATATAAAAGGAGAAATGGAATGACTTTATTTAATGATTTAGGAATTAGTAAATCAACATTGAGAGCAATTGAGAAAATGGGATTTGAAGAGGCAACACCCATTCAATCAGAAACAATACCTCTAGCACTTGCTGGTGGAGATGTGATTGGACAAGCACAGACTGGAACAGGGAAAACGGTAGCATTCGGTGTGCCAATGATTGAAAAGATCAATCCCAAAGTAGATGCGGTGCAAGGACTAATTATTGCGCCTACACGAGAATTAGCAATCCAAGTATCAGAGGAACTATATAAACTGGGTAGTGATCAACGCATTCGTGTGTTAAGCGTATTTGGTGGACAAGATATTTCAAGACAAATTCGTGCATTGAAGAAGGCTCCTCATATTATTGTGGGTACTCCTGGAAGATTGCTTGATCATATTAATCGCCGGACTGTACACTTAAATACAGTTCGAACAGTGGTTCTTGATGAAGCAGATGAAATGTTAAACATGGGATTCATTGAAGATATCGAGGCAATTCTTGCACAAGTACCTGACGAGCATCAAACATTGCTCTTCTCAGCAACAATGCCAGAACCAATTCGTCGAATTGCTAGTCGGTTTATGAATGAGCCTCAAACAGTGAAAATCAAGACAAAAGAAATGACAGTTTCTCTTATTAGCCAGTATTATGTTCGTGTTTCTGAACGTGAGAAGTTTGATGCATTCACAAGATTATTGGACATTCATACACCTGAGTTAGCAATTGTTTTCGGTAGAACAAAGCGTCGTGTAGACGAATTAGTCGATGCGCTTTCCGTTCGTGGGTACAACGCTGATGGGATTCATGGTGATCTTACGCAAACAAAACGATTGCAGGTACTGAAGAAGTTTAAAGAAGGTGGCGTTGAAATACTTGTTGCAACTGATGTAGCTGCACGTGGATTAGATATTTCAGGCGTTTCACATGTCTACAACTTTGATATTCCACAAGACCCTGAGTCTTATGTCCATCGTATAGGACGTACTGGACGAGCAGGAAAAGAAGGTATGGCCATTACTTTTGTGAATCCGCGAGAGATGTCATACTTAGAGATTGTTGAAAAAACAACAAAGCGCAAAATGGAAAGATTGCAACCACCGACTGCAACAGATGCCTTAGAGAGCCAACGAAAACAAACGATAGAAAAGATTATCACATCAATTCATCAAGATGATTTGTCTGCATACATCAGTTTATCGGAGCAATTACTTGAAGAAGCATCACATGAACAGGTAATCGCTGCTTGTATGAAACTAATTATTAAAGAACCTGATGAAAAGCCAGTTAGCATCACCGAAGAAAGACCACTTCCTTTCAAAAGAGTTTCAGGGTCAAACGACTATAACCGCAATCGGAGTCGTGATACTAGAAGTGGTAGTGGCGGTGGTGGTTATAATCGCAGTGGAGATCGTCGCCGTACTGGTGAAGGGGACCGAAAGCGCACCTATAACGATAGTAGTCGCCGATCAAGTGATAGTGCACGTCCAACAAGCGAAGGTCGCCGTTCAAGTGATACCGCACGACCAAGCGAAGGTCGTCGTTATACTGATCGTCGTCCTAGTGACCGCACTTACTCAAATAATCGTAAAAACAGTAACAGTAGTAGCAGCACTAAAGAATAATCGGTTTATAATATCACAATTGGCTCCCGCCTTCGGGAGCTTTTTGTTTCGGCATTATGGGATCAAAATCACAAATCATCTTCAGTTTCCCCATTTCTACTCCGTATTTTTAACCGGAAACGGGATAGGATGTTATAATTCACTTATTCTATTTGTGATTACAATTGTAGGAGTGTGCTGAACGTGATTAAAGGAATCGGAATTGATATTGTTGAAATTAATCGCATTACTGAGGTGCTGACAAAGCAACCGAAATTTGTTGATCGGATTCTTTCAGATGAAGAGAAGAATATATATCTGGCTTTTACAAATGCCAAGCGACAGATCGAGTGGTTTGCGGGTCGCTTTGCTGCGAAAGAAGCCTTCTCTAAAGCTCTGGGCACTGGTATTGGTAGCGCGGTTACCTTTCAAGATGTGGTCATATTGAATAACCCACTTGGAAAACCTCAGCTTTTTTGCAAAGGTATGACTGGACTACATGTTTCGATTTCACATGAAGCGCACTATGCAATTGCGCAGGTGATTATCGAAGAAAACGGTGAGTAACTGGGCATGGTTTTGATATCACTTGTTCTATCCTAAGTAGCGTTTCTAACGACAATTAGGATGAAAAGTGCAAAGTACTACTTTCTAGCATTACCAAAAAGAGATGAATTATCATACTTGGACACCTTGTCTCATATACTTCAATCAAAGAAGTGGGGACAAGGTTTTTGAATATTCTTGTTTATCCCGATCACTCACTAAAATCATGTTATCTTTAAGGGTGTATTCTGCAAGCAATGTCACGTTCAGTATATAGAAAAAATCATTCACTTTCAGTGGGCAAAGGCACGAGCTTAGAGTGGGAAATTCATTACACTCTTTGCGTTCAAAACCACTGGCTGCAAGTGATTTCTATATTAAACAGGAATCAGGATCTTCATTCTTCATATCACAATAAGATCCCATTCCTAGACCTGACTTGGGGAAAACATTATCAGAAGACTAACAGGTTTTCGTGAGTGATTAGGATTTGATGTAGCAATAATAGCGTCCACTTGTTTCCCTCTTATCAAATTAAGGGGAGAATAAAATGAAAAGGTTACTCAATGTTGTAATGATCGTCGTGCTGGCGCTAGTCATTTCCGGTTGTGGAAAA
>JAVBKB010000047.1:0-17016 GCA_031554275.1 Caryophanales bacterium
ACCTTCACCACGCGCTGATTCGCTCATTAATCGCAGTTTGTCATCCCCTGGGATTGCAGTTGGATGAATTTGTATGAACTCACCATTTGCGTATTTTGCACCAGTCATGTAGCAAATCGCAGCTGCTGAACCAGTATTAATCATCGAATTTGTTGACTTACCAAAAATCATCCCAGGTCCACCGGTTGCAATTATTACTGCATCTGAACGGAAGACTTCTATCGCCATTGTGCTCAAATTCTGAGCAGTGATGCCACGGCAAATCCCTTCTTCATCTTTAATGATACCAACCATTTCCCAATTTTCGAATTTATTGATAAGACCCGCAGCTTCGTAGCGTCGAACCTGCTCATCTAATGCATATAGTAGCTGTTGACCAGTTGTTGCTCCAGCAAAAGCTGTACGATGGTGTTGTGTACCGCCAAATCGTCTGAAATCAAGTAACCCTTCTGAAGTACGATTGAACATAACTCCCATCCGGTCAAGCATATGAATAATTGATGGTGCTGCCTCACACATTGCTTTAACTGGCGTTTGGTTTGCTAGAAAATCCCCACCATAAATAGAGTCTTCAAAATGGATTTCTGTAGAATCACCTTCGCCTTTTGTATTAACGGCACCATTTATTCCACCTTGAGCACAAACCGAGTGCGACCGTTTCACTGGTACAACTGAGAAAATATCTGCTTTTTGACCTTTTTCGGCTATTTTGATAGCTGCCATTAAACCTGCAAGTCCACCGCCGACTATGATTATTTTACCATTTGTCAAATTAATTCTCCTCCTTCATTCAGAATATTGTATTCTTACACATTCATTCTCTAAAATTGCGACTATCCCATTGTTGCAAAAGCAACAATTGTCCGAATCGAAATATATGCCAAAACCAAGAAAACCCCACTACAGAAATAGTTTGCAGCTTTTTGAGACTTAGGAGAAACAATCAAGCCCCAAGTAATTAAGAATGTGAACAAACCATTTGCAAAGTGAAATGCTACTGAAAGTGTTCCAATAACAAAGAAAATTATTGCTAGCGGATTATCTAAGATATCTACTACCATTTGAGCATTTGGATGGGTACCAAACATTGCTGCTATTCTCGTTCCCCATAGATGCCAAACAATGAATACAAAAGTAATAATCCCTGTTATGCGCTGCAAGAGAAACATCCAGTTTCGAAAATAGCTATATTTACTTGCATTGTTCTTTGAAGTCAGTGCAATGTAGACTCCATAAACAGCATGAAAAAATAAAGGTATGAAAATGATACCTAATTCTAATGCATAACGAAATGGTAGATTCTGCATCACTTCTCCAGCGGCATTAAATTGATCAGCACCTCCTGTAGCAAAATGGTTCACTATTAGGTGTTCAAACAAAAAGACTCCCAAAGGTAAGACACCTAATAAGGAGTGAACGCGTCTTGAAGCAAATCCTTTTTGTTTCATAGTTACTCTCCTTCTAATATATATTTTTTCCATTTAAATTTTACCTTGCCTAATCAACTTTCGCAACTTTATAATATGTAACGTTAGATGAACAATTTGTGAAGTTTCAAAAGAATTAGAGTATAATGATACTAATATCAAAGAATAGATGAAAGTGGTGTAAAGATTGAGAGATACTGATTTTGAAGTTTCATACTTTGGAATAGAGATTTTAAGAGACAATTTGCTAACAAAAATTTTAGGTGAAGAAGGCGAAGGCATTCTTTATTGGGCTGGAAAGCAGCTTGCCCGAGAATACCCATTGGCTACAATCGAAGAGATCATTGAGTTTTTCAAAAAGGCTAGTTGGGGTAACCTGATTTTTTACAAGCAATCAAAAAAGAGAATGATTGTTTATTTAGATGGTGACATCGTCAAAACGAGAATGAAAAAATATGAAACTGCAAATTTTTCACTCGAATCGGGGTTTATTGCGCAACAGATCGAGCAACAAAAAGGACAAATCGCTGAATCGATGATTGAAATCATGCCCAAAAAAACGACCGTCATTTTCCGCGTGTTGTGGGATGATGAAACCATTATTGAGAATTAAACGAATTTAGAAACCTTGGCATTCTGTTGAAGAATCAAGGTTTCCTTTTCGTGTATTGATCAGTTCGCAATTCCCACAGGTGTTAATTAGCTAGCTGCCACACAAAGTTGATAAGCTAGCTAATCACGAGTTATTCTGTTTCATCGGGTTTACTTGGCTCTTTTAATTGCTGCATAATCTCTGGGACAACGTTTTTTGGTATACCCAAGGATAGGAAATCATCTTCGCTTGCTTCACGCATTTTCTTAATTGATCCAAAGTGTTTCAGCAGCAATTTCTTCCTCTTTGCTCCAATTCCTGTGATTCGATCCAGAATTGATGAGAAAGTTGTCTTCCCGTGAATTTGTCGGTGGAAGGTGATTGCAAAGCGATGTACCTCATCTTGAATTCTTTGTAGCAAGTAGAATTCTTGGCTATTTCTTTCAAGTTGTACAACAGAAAGAGGTTTCCCGTAAAGTAGTTGAGATGTCCGATGCTTATCATCCTTCACTAAACCAGCAATTGGGATGAATAGATTCAGTTCATCCTCTAACACCTCACGTACTGCTTCAATATGCCCTTTACCCCCGTCTATTAGGATTAAGTCTGGTAATGGTAGGGACTCTTTCAAAACACGCGTATAGCGCCGCCTAACCACCTCTCGCATAGAGTCATAATCATTCGGTCCCACAACTGTTTTGATTTTGAACTTACGATACTCTTTCTTTTCAGGTCTACCATTAATGAAAACGACTAATGCGGAGACTGGATCAACTCCTTGAATGTTTGAATTATCAAACGCTTCAATCCTATCTGGAGTATAAATATTTAATTTTTTGCCTAAATTTTCAACTGCGTTTACTGTTCGTTCTAAGTCTCTTTCAACCAGTGAAAACTTCTCCTGCAAAGCGATTTCTGCGTTTTTTATCGATAGCTGTAGTAGATTTTTTTTGGCGCCTTGCTTCGGTTGAAATATTTTCACATTAAGCAAGCCAAACGCAAGCTCACTGTCAACGCTACTTTGCAAAACGACTTCCTTCGGTTTAAAATGCTGTGGTTGTGCGTAGAACAATCCGAGAAATGTTAGAAATTCATCATCTGGCTCCCCATAAATCGGGAACACGGAGACTTTTCTTTCGATTAATTTTCCTTGTCGAATAAAGAATACCTGGACACACATCCAACCCTTATCGTAAGCATAGCCAAACACATCACGATCAACTGTATCGTTCAGAGAAATCTGTTGACGCTCCATGATAGCATCAATCGCAATTAGTTGGTCACGATACTCTTTTGCTGCCTCAAAATCTAATCGTTCTGAAGCTATTTGCATTTTACCTGTGATCAATTCTTTTATTTCTTTAACATTGCCACGCAAAAAGCTTGTAACACTTTCACTCATTTCTTTATAAACATTTTCATCAATTTCCTTTTCACATGGTCCAAGACACTGTCCAATGTGGTAGTACAAGCAAAGCTTTTTCGGCATTACTTCACATTTTCTAAATGGATAGATTCGATCTAGAAGTCGTACCGTTTCGTTTGCTGCATAAGCATTTGGGTAGGGACCAAAATATTTTGCCTTGTCCTTCTTCACATCACGTGTAGTCGAAAGTACTGGGTGACGTTCACTTGAAATCTTGATAAAAGGGTAGCTTTTATCATCTTTTAAACGAATGTTATATTTTGGGTAGTATTTTTGAATTAAATTCATTTCTAAGATAAGTGCTTCCATATTGGAAGAAGTAATAATATACTCAAAATCATCGATTTCGGCAACAAGATTCATTGTTTTGATATCATGCGCACCTGAAAAATAGGAACGGACACGATTTTTTAGAATCTTTGCCTTTCCTACATAAATTATCGTCCCATGTTTGTCTTTCATGAGATAGCAACCAGGGTCATCTGGTAATAATGCAAGTTTATTTTTAATAATATCCGTCATATTGAATGCCTCGATTTGAAATTATGTAGTCCTATCATAAACCATTTTCGTAGAAACGTGGTGAAAATGTCTTCACAGTGGCGATCAATAAAATGGAATAAGAAGAGCCGTCTATCTATTTTTCTCAATTGATAGACGGCTTATTTTAAAATAATTTAAATTGATGGTTGTTATTGTTCTGGTGGAGCTAGATTAACCTGCAGTTTCATTTCTGGCAAAATCCCAGTTCCACTCAATGGATTTTGTGTCGTCACAAATCCATTGCCTGTATAGTCTACCTGAATATGCATCAGTTGCTCCAAGCGCATTACATCACGATAGGACCAGCCCGTCAGATCTGGCAAGACTGCTGACCCCTCATTGACAATGATAATTCGATCACCTGCAAATACTTTTTCTCCAGCAAGTGGCAGTTGATTGAGGACCTTACCATCCTTTGGACCAAGTATTACTGTTTGCAACTCAGGATGATCCTTCTTGAACGCATTTATGGCATCTGTACTTAGTTTAGAAAAGTCAGGTATGGTTGTGGAAGGCATTTGCGCACTGTCTTCTGGGTTGATACTAAGATACTTTAGTGTTTTATCCATAACAGCTTTAAAAATAAATGAAGTTGCTGCATTCCCGGGTTCTCCAGCAGGAATATTTGGCTGTTGCACAGCAATATACGTAATTATTTCAGGATTATCTGCAGGCGCCATTCCCAAGAAAGAAAAAATATGATTATTTCCGCCAGTTAAGTACCCACCACCAGCGGGATCTGGAATCTGCGCCGTTCCTGTCTTGCCTGCAATACTATATCCTTCAATTCGATACGATTTACCAGTAGCCTTATCATTGGAGACGACTTGTTCTAGGCATTCTAACACCGTTTTAGCCGTTTCGGCTGTAATAGGTGTACCCACTACTTTCGTTTCATGATTATAGAGTACTTTCCCAGAATCATGATCTGTAATCTTTGCAACTACATAGGGTTGCACCATATTTCCTTCATTTGTAATCGCAGTAACACCTTGCACCTGTTGAATCGGTGTCACAGCAGTACCTTGCCCAAACATCGTGGTAACCTGCTCAGCTTTGTATTTGTACACAATCTTACTACTAGCTTCACCAAGTAAATCAATTCCAGTTGGTTCATCCAATCCGAATTTCGTCAAATACTCCCGCATCTTCTCAGGTCCAACCTTTTCCATACCCAATTTCGCAAAACCAACATTGGATGAATAAAGCACTGCTTGCATATAGTTTATGTTACCCCATCCAGATCCATTATGATCATGGATTACTTGATTGCCGACTTGATATGAGCCTGATAAATAAGTTTCCTCTTTATTGAATACACCTTCATTAACAGCAGCAGCTAATGTGAATATTTTAAAAGTAGATCCAGGTTCAAAAGATTCTTCAATCGCCAAATTGTGCCAATTATTCTCTAGCCCTTCTTTTGTATTGAGATCAAATGAAGGTCGTTGTGACATTGCAATCACAGCACCTGTTTTGGCATCAACCACTATCCCGATCATCTTTACAGGCTGATACTTTTCATTTGCTGCAGCTAATGCTTCTTCAAGAAAAATCTGGATTTTTTTATCAATAGTTGTTTGAATATCGATACCGTTTTGTGGCTTGGAAATTTCTGCTTCGCTATTTGGAAGTATTCTTCTCGCCTGATCGGTTTGATAAGATTTAAGTCCATCGATTCCTTTTAGCTGGTCATCGTATTTCTTTTCAAGTCCAACCATTCCAGTGATTAAAGATTTTTTCTTTTCCTCATCCCGCTCTGGTTGCACAAAACCGATTACATGTGAAGCAAATTCCCCGTTAGGATAGAAACGCTTTGTTTCTGCTTGGAAGTTGATTCCAGGCAATTGTAGATCATCAATATTCTTCTTTGTGATACTAGAAATACCCTTACCAGCTGAACCGAATTCAACTTGGTAGAGGGCTTTTTGATTTGGGTCATTATTCTTGGTTAAAGTCTTAAGGATTTCGCTTTCCGTTAAAGGAATATATTTCGCTAACTCCATAGCAGTCATTTCAGGGTTAAGTACATGACGTGGATTCTTAGGGTTTTCTGTTGCCTTTGGACTTAAAACAGCATACAAAGTGTAAGAAGTAGAATCATTTGCTAAGAGATTTCCGTTTCTATCGAGAATATTACCTCTGATGGCAGGAATCACTTCTGTCTGTGTATGTAGATTCGTCGCTCTAGCTAAAAGATTTTCACCCTTGGCTCTCCCAGTGAATTGTATCGTGAAAAATGTTACAATCAACCAGAGAAAAATGCCTACAAAAAGCAAAAACAGAACAATAGTTCCGAATTTTGCATTTTTATTTTTTGAATTCATCACTTTTCAACTGCTTTCACATTTTTGTCATTCAATGTTAGTCCCTGTTGTTGTGCTTTTGCAATGATTATCTCTGGCATTGAAAGCACACTTACCTGATCTGCAAGGTCCTTATTTAATTTTGTTTGCAAATCAATTTCTTTTTGAAGCACAACATTTTTATTGTTGATTTCAAACAAAGCAGATTGTGTTTTAATAATACTCACAGCAAAGTAAGCAATAATAATAACCATAAGTACAAATAAAAATTTTTCTTTAGCAGAGAACAACTGTCTTTTTTCTCTAGCAAGATGTCCTTGTCTATTTGTCTGTGATTTGTTTACTCTTTGTGCTTGTTCTTGTTGGTATTGTCTTGCTAGTGTTCCCATTATCGGAAGCCTCCCTACTATGTTCTCTCTGCAATTCTCAGCTTTGCTGATCTTGCTCTATTATTAACCTCTAACTCCTCCTCCGAAGGAAGAATTGGTTTTTTATTTACTAATTTCAATATTGGAATTGCGGTTTCCGGGATTACTGGTAACCCTCTTGGCAATTCAGCCATTTTTGAATTTTCTTTAAAAATATTTTTGCAAATGCGATCTTCAAGCGAATGAAACGTGATTACAGCAAGTCGACCCTGCTTATTAAGTAAATCGATTGCTTGAACTAACGATGTTTCAAAAACTCTTAATTCATCGTTCACAGCGATTCGAATTGCTTGAAACACCCTTTTCGCTGGGTGGCCACCAGTTCTCCGTGCTGGAGCTGGTATTGCATCTTTAATGATCTCAACTAATTCAAAGGTAGTTCTAATTGGCGCAATTTCTCTTGCTTGCTCAATCTTTCTAGCAATTTGTTTTGAAAACTTCTCTTCACTATAGCGAAAGAAAATTTTCACTAAGTCCTCATACCGCCATTCATTGACAACTTCAAACGCTGATAATGATGCGCTTTGATCCATTCTCATATCAAGTACAGCATCATGATGATAGCTGAAGCCTCGTTCTGGCGTATCAAGTTGTGGTGATGAAACACCCAAATCATAAAGGATGCCGTCAACTTGTCGAATCTCTAATTGGTGCAATTGCTCCTTGATATTAACAAAATTACTTTTAACAAAAATGATGTTATCCGAGTAATCAGCTAATTTGACCCTAGCATTTTCAAGTGCTGAATCATCTTGATCAAAGACAATTAATTTCCCCATAGAAGACAGCTGTGATACGATCTTTTCACTATGTCCAGCACCACCAAGCGTGCAATCAACATAAATTCCATCAGGTCGTATTTGTAACCCATTGGTTGCTTCTTCAAGTAGTACGGTTTGATGTGAAAACATTCTATCACCTAACAAGTAGTTTTTTTAAAATCCTTCTAATGTCTCAGCAAAGTCTTCAAAAGATTGCCCTGAAGTTTCAAGATATGGTTCCCAATTTGACTTGCTCCAAATCTCTATGCGACTTGATACACCAATCGTAACGCAATCTTTATCTAAACCAGCGTATTCCATTAAGGGTGCCGGAATATTAATACGTCCCTGTTTATCAAATTCACATTCAGATGCACCTGAGAAGAAAAATCTTGCTGCGGCACGTGTTTCTTTCTTCGAGAGAGGCCCAGGTTTCAATTGTTCCTCGATAAGCTTCCATTCATGTTGTGGGTAGCCATACAAACATTGATCCAAACCTCTTGTGATGACAAAGGATTCGCCCAATAAATCTCGAAACTTTGATGGAACGATGAGTCTTCCTTTGATATCTAAACTGTGATGGTACTCCCCCATGAACATTGCTTATCACCTCTCTTTTCAATAATTTTTTATAACCATTTTGTCTAATTACCAGTGCAAGCATGATTAAAGATTACACTATTCCTAATAATTCTAAATAAATAATACACCACTTTCCTCCACAAGTCACCACTTTTTTAATAAATAATGCACTTTTTTAATAAAATGCGGCTAATTTATCCCCAATTTTGATTTTAGGCAGAAAAAAAGAGACACATTTGTGCCTCTCACTTAATCCTAAATATTGGTGTTTTTCATAAAAAACTTTCTCTTTGATGGTTCGAAGTATCCAATTCAAACCATTATTTTTCTCGTATTTCTTTTCCAAGGAATTTCGAAATTGCTTGATCTACATAGACCCAACCAGTATTGTCAAGATGCAATGAATCAGTAAAGAAATACTTATCATATTCATGACTACTCAGGTCAACAAACTCATAACCATACTCCGCAACAATATTCTTCACTCGGTCATAATGTTCGAACCTTTTTTCCTTAGAAAATCCTTGATAGTCATAGGCATATCCATTCAAAGGTGTGGAGATAAGTAGCACTTCCACATTGTTTTCTTTCAAGAATTTCAGCATCATTTGAAAATCACCATACTCACTGGAATTCTTATAGTCTGTATCCTTCATGTAGTCTTTATGATCTTCAAAATAACCCTTTTTTTCTTGATATATCCCGTTATCCATATAGAAAGGATTATCGTTGGAAGTTTCCAAACCAATCTCATTTGATTGCTTTAACATTTCTTCAACAGTGATATTCTTATCAAATGGTGTGAATGTTCGTTTTGTGGATTCTGATAAATCTACGGCTGAAGAAATAATATCAGCCTTATTGGCAAATTTCAAATAGGTTCTGGCAGCTCTAGAACAGAAAGCTTGTTTAATAGCACCTACGTCACTGGGATCAACGATTTCCTTCAGAAGAGTCGATAGTACATAATCGTCCTGAATGAATTTGTACTCCAACATTCTTTTGGCAGTAGCTTTTTTGATTTCTGGATCAATGTCAACAAAAATGAATTGATAAGCATTGATCTTGGAGTAGTTGTCAATATATCGATCCTCAGTCATACCTTCTGGACGAAACCAAGTCGGCGAAATAATGAAAACGATCTTCCGATCCTTGAGCACATCTTTAACAGAAACAAAATTCAAGAGATGTATCAGAGACTGTGTCCCACCAGTTCCAATTAGATATGGTGTGTAGCCATTATCTTCGTTCTTGAAAAAGTTAGTTGGATGAAACTCTCTAAATCTTGATAATTCCGAAGAGCCATAAATCGGGATATATTTCGAATCTGCCAACATTTTTCTCTGAGTTGCATGACCTTGGAACATCACTTCACTAAGATCACTGGCATTGCTTTTCAACTTTGCATCATTGATTAAGGGCATCAGCCAGGTGGAAGGAATGTTTAATAGGACTATAAACAAAACTATTGCTAGTATTAATGGACCAAACTTTGGTTTCTTCATTGCGCTACTTTAACACTTTCTATTATCATTCTTGGAGTTGCCCACAAATCACGATCAAACTCTGAAATCGGCACTTCTATCCCCATTTGTTCAAGTTCTAGTAGAAGATTAACGATTCCAAAAGAATCAATAAGTCCTTCATCAAATAATCTGACATCTAGATTTTCTCTTGGTTCATCGCAACCGCTTAATTCACATAATAGGTCTAATATTCTCTCTTCCATATTGTTACCTCTCCCCTTGTTTTTTATCAAAAATATTTATTAAAAAATATGTTTTATCCAATGTATCAAAGGTTCATTTAACCTACCTGAGAATAACAGGAAGCCGAAGCAGATGAACTGGAATGTAATCACTATTGCTACGACATCTAAAACTTTGTTTTTCGGTACCCATTTTTTCTTTTTGTTCATTCGATCTAACCAATCATAGGCAATAATCAAAATCGCATGATAGAGACCATAAGTAATGTAGTACCATGTAATCCCATGCCATAACCCCATTAATAAGAATAAGGATAGGTAGCTAACTGCTGCTATGGCATAGCGATTTTTGATTAGTTTCTTTTTGGTAATAAAAAATGTCATGCGCATAAATACAAAGTCCCGGAACCAGAATGACAATGTGATATGCCAACGATTCCAAAAGTCCTTAATGTTCTTACTGAGAAATGGTTTATTAAAGTTATCTGGTGTATTTACACCAAAGAACTTACTGACACCAATTGCAAATTGGCTATAACCTGCAAAGTCAAAGAACAAGTATAAACTATAAACATACATATAACTGAGAATACTTTTAAATGAGTTGACTTCTGTTAGTTCTGACGAGCTTAGGCATTTATACAGAAAATAAGCGATAATAAACTTATAAAGAAATCCCCAGAAAATCCGTTCAATTCCCTGAAGGACTAAATTGCTATACTCCCCTTTTTCAAAAGTTGTTTTTTCTAAATCTTTTTCAAACCGTCGATAACGATCGATTGGTCCTGAAGAAAAAGCTGGGAAAAACAAGACAAATCGTAAGACTTTATAGAGACTAAGTTCTTTAATCAACCCATCTCGGATTTCAATGACTAATTGAATCACTTTAAAGCTGATATACGAAACACCCAGAAATCCAATAATCTCTTTCAATTGTAAAGGGTTACTCTGGGTAAACCAGTGTATTTTGTCGTGAAACAATGGTGCGATCTTCACTGCAGCTATTGGCACGATTGCTAGAATAATAGCAATGTAGAATACTTTAGTTTCATTCTTTTTCTGACGATAACGTACATAAGAAAGTACTAAGCATAATTGCCAAAGTAGATACACCATGAAGAAGACAAACTGATTCAGCTGACTGTAGAAAATTGTTAGTACACCAATGATACTAACAGCTGTATTCAAAAGTATCGAGCGTTTGCCCAACAGTCCAAGAACAATTGTTGGCAAAAGTAACATTACTAAAAACAAAAAATACATTAAATGTGAATATGGAATCATTGTTGTACCTCTGTAGCAATCTGTTTGCGATCAACCTTACCGTTATTTGTCATAGAAAGCTGCTCTCTGTAAACAAACTGCCTTGGAATCATATAAGCAGGCATATAATTTGCTAACTGTTTCTTTATATGTGAAGTTAATTGGAATTCCTTTTCGAATTGATGTTCACCAACTACAGTGACTGCCGTTAGAAATTGACAAACATTCTCTTTCATAATTGGCACAACAACAACATTTTGAATTAGATCAATCTTCTTTAGACTAGCTTCAATGTCTTCCAGCTCCATGCGGTAACCATGTAACTTAATTTGGAAGTCTAGTCGGCCATGATAGAATAGCAGTCCCTCTTTCGAAGTTCCTTTATCCCCTGTCCGATAAGCCCTTTTGCCCTCAATTTCATAGAAAACAGCTTCCGTTTTGTCTTGATCATTGAAATACCCTTTACTTACGCTATTGCCAACTATCACGATTTCGCCAGTCTCTGCTTCCTTCCCATTCTCATCTAGAATCAAAATTCTGCAATCTTTCTTGCAATATCCAATAGGCAAGACTTCATATGTGCTTAGAACATGATCATCAATGTCAATGCCAGTAACAGCTACTGTCGCTTCGGTTGGACCAAAAGTATTGATCACCTTTGCCTTTGGAAATCGCTCTCTTAAAGCAACAGCGGTTTGGTGTGGCAAAGTTTCACCACAGAACAAGAATGTTTCCATTTCAGGTAACATATTTTCATTTA
Organism: Caryophanales bacterium; assembly: GCA_031554275.1. Lineage (GTDB taxonomy): Bacteria > Bacillota > Bacilli > JARBTR01 > JARBTR01 > JAVBKB01. Next base: position 11,797 of record JAVBKB010000047.1, read on the forward strand.
ATTCCTTGTTCAATAAAACCATTTCCATGAATGACGGGGTTGAAACCCAAACATTGAGCTTCCCTTTTGCCAAATATGGATACAGATCTTTAGGATTTGCGATCAAATCTTTATCCACTGCATAGATAGTTCCACCCACAGCAAGTGATGGATATAAATCCATGACAGATAAATCAAATGAAAATGGTGCTTGGTTCAAGAACACTTGCTCAGGCTTAAGCAAGTAGTCCGTCACCATCCAATTTACAAAACTATCTAAATTATCAGCAGTAACCTGTACACCCTTTGGCATACCTGTACTACCTGACGTGAAAATGATATAAAAAACATCATCGCCTGAAACACATTGCAATTCTGCTAATGATGATGAATTCGCTGCAATTTGTTTCATTTCTTCGAAATCAACTTGTTGAATCTCCACCTCATTTAGCTCAGTCGAGCAAAATAACAGCTTCGTTTCAGACTTTGTAAGGATTTGCTTCACTCGTTCAATAGGTGTGGATTCATCTATTGGTACGTAAGCTCTTCCAGAGAGTACACAAGCCATGAAACAAACTAACATCTCTGGTTGCATATGACCATAAACAGCTACTGGGATTTCCTTCGAATGATTCTCTATTAACCAGCTTGCTAAATGCCTAGCTTGATTAACTAGCTCCTTATATGTGAGCTGGCCACTTCTCGATACAAACGCCAGCCTATCCGGATATTTCGATGCATTTTCAATAATACTCGCTAATACGTTCATATAGGCTCCTCATTCTTCATTTTTAAAACTCATTGTAAACGAATGGTGTGGATACATCAGTGTTATAAACATATATCCAAAACAACAGAACGATAATAACAAAATAAAATACCGTTTTCGATACCCATTGCATGATTGGCTTTTCCCAAATATCCTTCAATTTTTGCATACACTCACCCTATCTGACGAAACAAAAAAAGTTTGTCTCATTGTCATATGAATAGTTCTTACACTAATCAAACATCATCAAAAGTATATCCGCTGACAAAGTTTGATAAACTTTTGCATGTACATTATATAATTAATAAATTAAATTTTTCAATAACTATCTGATTAACCTTGTGAACTATTTCGAGCTCAAACTCGTATTTGTTATCTTTTCCGATCAATTCAAGCTTAATTCAACACAAAATTTTGCGAAGTCGCTGTTTTTCTTTGTGGTAAAACAATTTCCGCATTAGTCCCTCATTATAGACTAATTCTACAGAACAAATGAAGTGATTCGGGGATTTTCCATCAAAAAGCAACACTGAGTTGAATCTATTTCCAATTCAATACAACACTGAGATGAATTGATTTCCCAATTCAATACAATACTGAGATGAATCTATTTCCCAATTCAATACAATACTGAGATGAATCTATTTCCTACTTCAAAAACAAAAAGGATGAATAATCAACTCCGATTGGAGCGATTACCATCCATAATGAGGAATGCTTTTTTAAAGCGATTGCTCGATCTGAAAAAAATTTTTTATTCCGAAATATCCGTTAGAGCAGACCCAGCTAGTTCGTCTGTACTTGTGTTGACTGCTAAGTCTCCAAGTGAAATCATTCCAACCAGTTTTTTATTTTCAACAACGGGCAAACGGCGAATTTGATGCTTTGCCATTAGGTCTGCTGCTTCCTGACAACTCATATCAGGGGTTGCTGTAATCAGATTTCTGTTCATCACATTAGTAACTGTGGTTGATCCTGGTTTTTTCATGGCAGTTCCACTTATCACTAAATCGCGATCTGTAATAACCCCTAGGACTTCACCTTTATCAACAATGGGCACAATTCCAACGTTTTCTTTTTTCATTTTCACTGAAACTTCATAGATATTATCGTCAGGCGTACAATATTCCACATCTGTAGACATTACATCTTTTACATTTGGCATTTTTCATAATCCTTTCTGTTAATTGATACAGGATTATTTTTTTCTTAATTAGCTAATATTATTCATTTCCGCCCCTGGTTTTAAAGGATTTTCTACAGCGGGTAACAACCTGGTACTTTGAACCATGTCACTTTTACAAACAGGACAAGATGGTGTTTCAGCATTTTTAAAATTATCACGAACCCAAGTAATGCATGAATCTGAAGAACAATCCCAAACAACTGTTTCAACTGGTATAACTTCCTCAACAACTTTGCGATGAAACATATAATTTTTCCTCCTTAGTAAATAGTGAGTTCATCACGAACCCAATCAATGCTTAACTTATCCTACTCTGACGTTTCTGAGGGCAGACCACATATAAGCATGTAATTCTCGTTTCGATCTAACTGAGGTTAGTGCTGACTACTATACAAATGCGGCAGAGATGCGACTTTGTAAAAGCGGAAAGAAACTCCTGTGACTAAATGTTATCAAGGTTCGCGTTCTGCTACAAAATTATTGCCCAAGAATCGTTCCCGATAAACAGACAAAATTATTGTTGAGCTAACCAAATTACTGTGTCTATCCTATCTAATGAGATGAATTCCCCAATCGACAAATCCCAAAGCTGAGATGGATCATCTTTTGAAAAGCGAATGAAAGCACACCCTTACCAATAATTCCAAGCAAAAAGATGAAAAATCACCACTAAAGCGGAAATTTTTCATCTTATCAAAGTTTAAACTTGCGATAGCCCACTTCAGTAACTTAACTATTCAGCAAATACATGCTTATAATTCACTCAAAATAACTTTATAATCATTTTTGAGTCATTTATTATTCTATAGCGAGATGCCAAACTTCTTAACAATTACCAATAGTAATTGAACTAGAATTTGAATATTTACTGCTGCTTGTTGGTCATGGTCTTCAATATATACATTCTTTGAATGCGATACAATAATTTTTTGTTTGTTAATTTGCTTGATTTTTGAAAACTGGAATAATTCTTGTGATACTTCAATAGCTTGTTTTTGACTTCCAATGTGGATTTGCAGTATTGCAACAATAGCTGCTTGCAAAGCTGCTTGAAGAGATAAAGCAAATTGCTTGTCTGTTAAATAAATAGTGACATCACAAGAATCCTTAACGACAACTATTTCTTCCATCAATTGAAACTCTTTGCTAATTTGCTTGCTTTCCTGTTCCACTTCAAGTTCAAATTCGTCATTATATTTTTTATGCATTTTCTCAGGATACTCAAACATCCATTTTCCTCCTAATTATTTTCATTCTTTTTTTTAGCATTGGTTGGAACAAATTTACTTGCACCTGATACCCCGGGTTTAACACGTTTTGTGGGATTGGCAATAAATTTCTCCGATTGACTTTGCAAAATTTTGATGGTTTCCACCAAACGATTGTACTCATCATTTGATAGCCTCACATTGCCAGTCTTAATTCCATGATTTTTAAATGTCTTATCTACCAACATCGACAGCAAGCTTTCATAAGAACCGCTTTCATTTGTTAAGAAATCATGCATTCTCTTACTCCTCTCTTAAAAAAAGTGATCACTTTTCTTTATAGAATATGACTTTTGCAAATTAACGGTCTAAACTAATACCCTCTTTTTCAAAAAAAGTCTACCCGATTCCAAGTTGCATCCGAGGGATTAATCACATTAGAAATCACTCAAAATGAAAAAAATAGCTGAAATCCTTTTATACAGCGCAATACTTTGATATAATTTTCGAATGGAGAATGAACTTGGAGGTTTATCATGATTACAGTAAGCAATGTTTCTTTAAGATTTGGTGAGCGAAAGCTCTTTGATGAAGTTAATTTGAAATTTATACCAGGTAACTGTTATGGTCTGATTGGGGCGAATGGTGCTGGAAAATCCACTTTTCTGAAAATTTTGGCTGGTGAGATTGAGCCACAATCAGGGAATGTTTCACTGTCACCAGATGAACGGATGGCTGTACTAAAGCAGAATCAATTTGAATTCGATGAATTTGATGTACTACAAACCGTGATTATGGGACATACGCGTCTATTTGAAGTGATGAAAGAAAAAGATGCAATTTATATGAAGGAAAATTTCTCAGATGAAGATGGAATTCGCGCAGCAGAGCTCGAAGGCGATTTTGCTGATATGAACGGCTGGGAAGCAGAGTCTGATGCAGCCATTCTACTTAGTGGTTTAGGGATTACTGAAGAATTCCATGCTAGAAAAATGGGTGAATTGGAAGCTGGCGAAAAGGTGAAAGTACTTTTGGCGCAAGCTTTGTTTGGCAAGCCAGATGTTCTGCTACTCGATGAGCCTACCAACAACTTAGACATTAAAGCTATTTCTTGGCTTGAAGAGTTTTTAATTAATTTTGAAAATACAGTGATTGTGGTTTCACATGATCGTCACTTCTTAAATAAGGTATGCACTCACATTGCTGATGTTGATTTTGGCAAAATTCAAATCTATGTTGGTAACTATGACTTCTGGTATGAATCTAGTCAGTTGGCACTAAGAATGTCACAGGATCAAAACAAGAAGAAAGAAGAAAAAATCAAAGAGCTACAGGCTTTCATTGCTCGCTTTAGTGCAAATGCTTCGAAATCCAAACAAGCCACCTCACGAAAAAAATCGCTTGAAAAGATTACCCTTGATGATATTAAACCCTCATCACGACGTTATCCATATGTCGGATTCACGCAAGATCGAGAGGTCGGCAATGATCTTTTGTTTGTTGATGATCTAAGCAAAACAATCGATGGAGAAGTGCTTTTCAAGAATGTTCGGTTCACGATGAATAAAGGCGACAAAATAGTGCTTATGGGAGATAATGATATCGCCAAATCTGCCTTACTCAGAATTCTTATGGATGAGATGGAACCCGATGATGGAAGTTTTCGCTGGGGTGTTACAACTTCACGTGCATATTTTCCTAAAGAGAATAGCGAATTCTTTGAAAACAGTGATCTTAACTTAGTTGATTGGTTAAGACAATTCTCACCTCAGGATGAAACTGAATCATTCTTAAGAGGCTTCTTAGGTCGTATGCTTTTCTCTGGTGAAGAAGTGCTGAAAAAAGCAAAAGTATTATCAGGTGGGGAAAAAGTCCGATGTATGTTATCCAAAATGATGTTATCTAATGCCAATATTTTGATATTGGATGAACCAACGAACCATTTGGATCTTGAATCGATCACAGCAGTAAACAATGGGTTAACTGCCTTCAAAGGCTCGATGATTTTCACATCACATGATCACCAATTCATTCAAACGATTGCAAATCGCATCATTGAAATAACACCAGAGGGTATT
>JAVBKB010000149.1:0-4492 GCA_031554275.1 Caryophanales bacterium
TAGTCAACAAAACAACTTTCCAATGAGACCATTGAACTGGCTCTCCCCCAGAGAAAAACTAAAAGATTTCTTTAAGGTTGAGGCAAGTTCCTGCTAGCACTTTTTTTGAGCTTTGTGTAACATATCATTGTCAAACCTACACGTTATTTAAAATGTATTTTTAAAACGTTATTTAAAATGTATTTTTAAAATTAAAGAAAAGCTTCCTCAAAGATTCTCTGTGTGTGCTTTGTGTTTGAAAGAGAGGCTTTTCGTCTGAATAATTACTTGGTCTAATGTTGTTTGGTAAACTGTTATCGAATTTGATACAATGAATAAATCCTGTTGCATTTGGAATTGAATAGATTTAACCAATTAATATTAGGAGGCTTTACGTTGGGAAAGATTATTGATGGCAAAACACTTGCCAAAAACATTCGTGAAGAAATTAAAGTTGAAGTTCTGTCTCTAAAAGAAAAAGGTATTACACCCTGTCTTGTCGTGATCTTAGTTGGAAACGATCCAGCTTCGGAAGTGTATGTTAATTCAAAAATGCGTTGTTGTCATGAACTTGGAATCATTTCAGAACAGTTTAAGCTATCTGAAACAACCACTGAATCAGAATTATTGGCAAAGATCGAGCAGTTAAACCAAGATCCTTCAGTCCACGGGATATTAGTTCAGCTACCTTTGCCAAAACATATCAATAAGCAGAAAGTGATTGAATCTATTAATCCTTTGAAGGATGTAGATGGATTCCACCCTATTAATATAGGTAGAATGATGACTGGGCAAGACACTTTTCTACCATGCACCCCATTTGGCATTATTCGAATGCTCAAAGACTCAGGCCTTGAAATTTCCGGAAAATACGCCGTAGTTTTGGGTAGAAGTGAGATTGTTGGCAAACCAATTGGACAACTTCTTTTGAATGAAAACGCCACAGTCACCTATTGTCACTCAAAAACGACAAACACAGCTGACTTCACCAGATTAGCAGATATCATCATCGTTGCTGTCGGTATGGCAAAATACTTGAAGGCAGACCAAGTGAAGCCTGGCGCAATTATTATCGATGTAGGGATTAATCGGTTGGAAGCTGGACTTGTAGGCGATGTTGATTTCACACCTGTTAGTGAAGTAGCAAGCTACATCTCACCAGTACCTGGCGGCGTTGGTCCAATGACAATCGCTATGTTGATGTTTAATACGATCAAAGCAACTAAAGGGCTCACATTGTGATTCTGTACGCATAAACGAAAAAATAATTTATCGATCTTCCCTGAAAATAGCAAAATTTTGCTTTTGGGGATTTTTTCGTGATTTTTTTATAATCTTAAGTTTCACAACATCTGTTAAAACCGCTTGAATCCTTGATTTAGCTACCCAATCTCTCAGGTTATTAAAAATCCTGTAAAAAAAAGTATTGTATTGAATTCGAATTCTGTTATATTTTAATAGTATTCAAAAAAGTGAGGAGGTGTAGCTATATGAAAAAATCAATTTTACTAACTGCTATTTTGATTTTGCTATTGTCAGTGCTTACAGCATGTGGAAGTGATGACAAAACTACTGACAAGAATTCTGATACAAAAACTGAGCAAACTGCGTCAGCTCCTGATCAACCTAAGAGTCATGACGGGCGTTGGAATGAAACCAAAGGGGCAGCATCTTGTACAGGATGTCATGGGAAAGATGGTTATCCAAAACCAGCAGCTTCTCACTATGAAAGTGATGGTACAACACTTAATGATGATCATCAAAAATGTGGAACTTGCCATCAAGTAGCAAAATAGAAGCATTCTCAAAAAAACGAGAAAAACCCTTTACAAATTGTTGTCTTAGACATTTGTAAGGGGTTTAATTGATTTTCAGACTGGCTGGAATTCAGACTTAACATTAATGTGAACTCCTTCTCCAACTTTCCTTACCTTGGCGCGGCCTATTCTCGCAATTTATTTTGTTGAGTACCCTCGCCAAATGTGCTTTTTCAGGTCAACACATCCATTTTCCTTAAATGTAACCTCTTCTGCTTCCAACAATACTCGTTGCTCTGCCCAGTCTGGAACTGTCCGACCAATATGGTTGACAACCCTATAAGCAAATACTTCCTGTGGTGCTTGAGACATTGCTTTTCCGACCAACCGAGAGTTTTGTGGTCTACCGCAAAGCAATGCAATTGTTCCATAAGTAAGCACAAACCCTGATGGTATTTGTTTCACTAGATCATATACCGCTTTGTAAAATGCCTCTTTATTAAATTCACTCATATTGAACACTTCTTTACAAAAATTGATTAATGCTAGTTTGTTGTCTACGAAATCATACAATGATTAACTTTCAGAATAATTTTATTTTACAATCAACAATTTTCAAAGACGAGGAATAATTTCTTAGGATAGCGGGACTATCCTAGGAAATAATGACGATGTATCTGGGAATCTTAGCGAATTTGAAGTTGCATTTCTATCGACTATTAAGATAAATCTTTATTCTTTACAAATTCTATTGAGAGCATATTCTCTTGTCCTTATTCGTTTGACCAGAATTTTCCCTATAGCAAAATCCACATTTCTATCGAAATAGAAACGTGGATTTTTTGATATATGCCAACTCAACAAGGTTTTCAATCAACTAAGATGGAGAGTTCTAGAATGAGAAGAAACATCATTGAATTCGAAATTCAATTTTCTGTTTTTGGAATCGAAACACAAATTGAACGTCTTCATTTTTGCATTGTCCAAACACCTAGTGGTTACTCTTGAAACAACTTAACTATTTCTGTATTAGCAGGAAGACTAAATTTATCTGAAATCTGATACATCACTTGCCAAGCATTTCCGACGGCTTTATAGGATTCAATGAGTATTAATCGCTTATCTTCTTTATCAAGATAATAGACTAGATAACTTGTAAAATCTTTATCACTCTCATCCACAAAATAATGACTAAAAGTAATCAAATGTCTGTTTACTATCTCCATAAGTTGGTTATTGAAGTCACCGCTTTGGATTTGTTTCCCAGTCAGAATAAATTGTGCATCCTCAACTCCCACGAAATCTTCTAAAGTCTGATACGTTTTTTTCGCAACAATCGGGGCTGATGTCACTTTCGGCTTTTCACTTTGTATTTCTGTTGAAGTGTTTGTCTGTGCTTTTTCATGATTAGATTGAACCACAAAATACGCTCCACCAGCTAATGATAACGAAATTGCTACAACTACTTTTGAAATAGCTGCTGCTGAAATCATTTTTGATGTCGGTGCTAACATTTTATTTAGGCTGAAAAGAATACTATTTTTCACTTCGCTTGTACATACTGTAGCACTATCTTCCAACAGAATTTGTGAAAGAATGAGAGTTGCTGGTGCAGCAGATAGCAATTTTTCATCGTCTTTACCAAATTGAGATATTTTCTGTTTAATCTTTACCCGTGCTCTTGAAAGCTTATGATGCACTGCATTATCAGACAAACCAAGTAAATTTGCAATCTCTTTTGTTGGCATTGCTACGAAATAATAAAGCAAGAGAGTTTGTCGCTGCTCATGTGGGAGTTCATTTATTGTTTCTAAAATTAACTTGCGTATCTCATTATTTTCCAAGGCTTCATTAGGTAGGAATTCGATTCGATTTTCTGTGAGTTGTTCTTCAACATCATCAAAGAAAACGACTCCCTTTCTATTCTTGCTCATAATAAATTTACTGCATTTATTGTAAGTAATTCGATGTAACCACGAATTAAAGGCAAAATTATTATTTAGTTTATGAATCTCTTTGTTTACAACTATCAAAACCTCTTGTGTTACATCCATCGCATCAGCATGGTTGTTTACATGACGTAAGGCAATATAATATACAATGTCCCAAATATTTGAGTACAGCTCCTCAAAAGCCTTTGGGTCTCCTTCTTTCACTCTCTCAACAAGTGGAGCAATCTCAGCGTTTTTCATTTAAACCCCTCTTTATGAAGATATTTTCGCAACAAAGATCCCTCATCTTTGTTATGAGGACAATACAAAGTAAAACCTGCCGCATATTCTAAAAAAATTTCTAACATTCCAATTTCGAGGAATAACATGATTTTAGCCTGCCCACAGAAGTCTAATTAAGTTGTCTGTAAACAGTAAGAAGCTACTAGGATATAATGCAGTGCTGCAAAGAATTATCATACGAAACTTTTTCACCTGTTTAGTATAAACAATTGAAAACGGGAATTTTGGAGAGGCAAATGAAAAAATATCAAGAATTCGAAACTGAATATTTCCGAATTATTCAAGGAACTTTCAAAACAAGTATGAAAAGAGAATTTTCGAAACATGCAGTCTATCTTTTTTGTCAGCATACTTAGAATAAATCCAATCAAGTATTAGACTTAAACATTTTCAAAAGTAGGCACATTCTTATAAACCATCATACTTTATTTCATTGTAATCAACTATAAGAATATTTTGGTTATTTATTCTATTAGTACTATAAAACTGGGCTTTGCCTATTGATTTAGTTTCCAATGAAAT
>JAVBKB010000072.1:0-5258 GCA_031554275.1 Caryophanales bacterium
AGATAGCGAATGCTTTGTGGTAATTTTCCATCTCGCTTTGTTAAAAAAGTGCTTAAATATCTAGATATTCGCGCATTTTTTGCCGCGCGAGATGAAAAATTTCCGGACAAATCATTCACTATTTTAATCGGTAATCAGGATTATTACTCACGATTAAATTTTCAAAGACGAGGAATAATTTACGAAGGATAGTCGGACCATCCGCGGAAATTATGACGAAGTATTTGGGAATCTTAGCGAGTTTTAAGGTGCATTTCTAACGACAATTAGGATAAACCGCGAATATAACTGCTTTTATACTATGCACGCACAAACCAAGTTGGTAACTTTTATCCCTCAACAACCACTCATTATCCTATCAAATCACTTTTAAAATTAATGTCCTGAAAATTAATGCCTATTACCATTTTTAATTCGAAATATGCTAGAAATGGTTGTCCCATCAGGATCACCTGAATCCTACCAAAATCATTCCCGAACGACCATGTGCGATCGATCTCGTAATCGAAGCAAACCAGATGAACAGTAGATAAAATAGTGACGAGAAACAAGAATCGACTGAATGAAGACAGCCATTCAAAGTTCATAAATCAGTCCTGTTCGACCTTTTATTGAAGATATGCAGGGTTGCAAGAAATATGTGCGTAAACGCTGCACTTGAAAACTATAGCAAAACGAGATATTGCCTTCAGAATGAATGAGGGCGATATCTCGTTTTTCGGATTTGAATTCCAATAGGCTACATAAAGGACAATATTGGATCTTCATCTGATTTTTGTTTTGGCAAATAGCAAAGCTTTCTCAGCTTTCTTTACTCGATTGTTTATTTCAATTATTTTCCTTTCAATTGATTTCTACTGTACTCTCCAGCAATTCCACTAATTCCTCATCCATATACAAGTAGTCATCCAGTATATTAAGACAGTAAACGTTTTTGTCTTGAATTTCTTCAGCAAATCTCTCTTTTAATCGTCGGAGATGCTTCTTTTCCATGCAATAAATTATGTCTGCCCATCCAAGTAGCCCTGCCGTGACTTTGATACGGGAATTGCTCTCTGTCCCTGCCGATCTTGCTTCACACCCATTCACACCATGAAAAATCTTCTCTGCAGTTAAGCTTCGACGTTTGTTTTGGCTACAAATAAATAATAGTTTCATACTAACTCACTTCATCTTTCTACATTAGTTTACGCTGATCAATTGATTAGTCTGACAAACCTAGAAACAGTGATCAAAAAGCAAGATAAAGCACAATAATCAATAACAGATTCTTTTGAACGGTTTCACTGAATTAATTATCACAACAATCTATACACTTGTTTTCTATTCATCGACAAAATCGCTTACATCAAATGAGCTTATTATATCAAATTAGCTTATATAGGATAAGGTTGGATGCCATACTTTGTCTTTATGACGCGATACATTGTCTTAACTTCCCATTAAATTGTCATAAAGTTTTCACGCAAATCTTGTAAATACACACATGAAGTTCATATAAATTGTTCTATAATAGATTCACAAGGACGACCAATAAAGTCATCCTAAACTATTAAATAATACAAAAGAATCGAGTGATCATAATGGAGAATAAAACTACGGCTGGACACCCGCATAGCGCTGGACATCCTGGTGGGCATCCACATGGTGCAGGACATCCTGGTGGACATCCGCATAGTGCTGGGCATCCTGGTGGAATGGGTGGTCCTGGATCAATAGATTTCAATGAAAATCCTTTTATTGTTATTTGGGAAACAACGCGTGCTTGCGACTTGAAGTGTATTCATTGTCGCGCTGAGGCTCAACCGCATCCACATCCAGATGAGCTTACGCATGAAGAAGGCATTGCGCTTTTAGATGAAATTTATGAAATGGGTAATCCAATGCTCGTTTTCACTGGTGGAGACTGCATGCTACGGAAGGACATTTTCGAACTAGCAGATTATGCTGTCAAGAAGGGTTTACGAGTTTCAATGAGTCCTAGTGCAACTGCTCAGGTTACTGAGGAACGAATGGACCGTGCCAAAGCAGTTGGACTTTCAAGATGGAGTTTCAGTATCGATGGACCAGATGCTGCTGTACACGATACTTTTCGTGGGATTCCAGGTACATTTGACCTGACAGTTGAGAAGATTAAATACTTGAACAAAATCGGAATCTCGCACCAAATTAATACCGTTATTAATAAGCACAACTACAAGCGACTTGAGGAAATGGTGCCTCTCGTTACCGAACTTAAAGCGTCAGTCTGGTATATTTTCATGCTAGTACCAACTGGACGTGGTCAAATGGCTGATTGCTTGACCCCTGCTGAACATGAAGAAATGTTCCGCTGGTTATATGAACTTAGCAAAACTGTTCCGTTTGACATTAAGACAACTGCTTCTCAACACTATCGTCGAGTTGTCTACCAAATGAAGCAACGTGAAAATCTCTTAGACGATGCTGAGATTAGCTTTGAAGATACCAAAACGCGCGATATGGCATATCTCATTGATGGGCTCAAACGTGCACCAAAGGGTGTGAATGACGGCAATGGCTTTATCTTTGTCTCTCATACTGGTGAAGTAATGCCGAGCGGACTCTTACCGCTAGTTGCTGGTAATGTGAAGACTGAGAGATTACGTGATATCTATCGAAATAACCAGATGCTGAAGGATTTGCGTAGCCCTGATAAGTACAAAGGTAAATGCGGTGTTTGCGAATTCCGTAATGTATGTGGTGGTTCACGTTCTAGAACGTATGCAGTAACTGGAGACTATATGGAAAGCGAACCATTCTGCGTTTATATTCCACAGGCTTTGCGTAAGGCGAAGAAAAGTGCTGAGGTAATCTTATAGATAGTAGTTAGTCACCTTGATGTCTTGAGACAAGTACAAAAGACTATCATAAAATTATTAAAATAACGCTATTTTGCTGGCGGAGACGTACCTCGATAAGTAGAGGTGCAGTTCTGCTGACAAAATAGCGTTTTTGTGTGGCTTTACTATCAAAGTTGGAGCCGAAATCACAAGTGTGACTTTCGTCCTTGCCCTCATCTTAGTAAAGTTTCTAAATTGAATGAATTATTCCATTCCCGAAATGAATGACTTCAATAATTCTATTTCAAATGTTTCTGGAGATCCATCAACAACCCAGTAACCATTTTTCTTTACCATATCAAATGTCTTTGTCATTTCCTCTGCTAAAGGTGGATTATCTTTTAGCTTCTTGTTGATAAGATCCAAGCTTGCCTCTTCTGCTTCTGCCTGTGACATTCCTTCAAAAGCACTTTGGTCTTCTTCAACATCAGCCATTGCATCTTCTAGTAGCTGCTCAAAATCAATAGGTGTCGTTGTTAGTTTCACTTTCGCGTTCTTACCATCTTCAGAAATCTTTTCAACTTTATAAGTCTGCTTCGCAATTAAATCTAGCATTATTTTAGCATATTCATTTGCAGCGTCTCCATCAATTCCTGAACCTTCGACGATTGATTCTTCCATTTTTTCTCTCAACTGAGCACTAGTTGCCTTCTCTTTATAGGCGTCCTTGATGAAGTCATTGTCTTTTCCATAATGAATATAGTCAATCAGAATTGAAAGTGCTTTGTCTGGCTCCTCTGTTTTTTTCCCACAGCCTGCTACAGTAAATACTAATACTACACTTAAAAATAATAATAAAAACTTTTTCATATTCAATCTCCTAAATTTTTTTGGTATTGCACCTATAATTGTAACACTTTAGTAAACACAAAAAAAGAAAAACTAGAGTTATAGTCACATTTTAATTTGTTCAATTACACTTTATTTGTGAAATACTGATCAAATTATATAAAATACTGCTAGAGTTCTGCCAATCACCAGATAACTTTTTTTCACAAAACCGCCCTTACTACATAGGCTATAACACAGCTCAAAGTATCTGGAGGTAAGCTCGATGCCAGCACTGGTTGGAATACTTCAAATCATTACCATTTCTAACGCTGGCGTTGTCAACATTGGAGATGTTTATAAAATCGAACCGATTTCCACATCCAAAACCTTTGCAGGTGCCGGCTCATTTAACACTGGGGACCGCGTCAATATCGATAATCACTACAGTAACACGAACACTTATGACCAGGACGGAATCGACAATCCAATTGCATTGAATTTGTAAGTTTAAAGTTAATGAACTTAATTATCAAAGAGATTCGAGTGTGATGCAGATGAATTTTTACATTAAACAATCCATACACATTAATATGATCAAAATTAACGCGATCGCTAATTCAAGTGTATTGCAAATAGGGAGTGCTGGTATTATTAAGCCTGTCACGAAGCTGTCGAATACGGGTAATTTCACAGGACCAGCTCCAGATGTGGAAAAGAAAAACCCGGTTATTCCTTTTAAGTATCGATAAAAAATGCTACAAATTTCTTCTAGATAACTCGAGTGGACTTTGCTGTGAAAGGGGTGGAAGGATGCAATTCGACTGGAGCACATTCCCTTTTCAAATTCAGGAACAAATTAAGCAACAGAATCAGAAGATTGCTAGACTTGAAAACGAATTAGCTGCGCTTAGGCTCAAGGTGAACGAATTAAGTGATCGCCCAACGATTCATGTGGATACAATTGAATATAAATTTGACCAATTGAAGGTCGAAACACTTGAAGGGACTTTAAATATCGGCTTGAATCCAGCTGATGCCGAGTCATTGGAGGAGCTAACGATTAATCATGAGAATCCACTAGCCCCTTATCTTTTCCATGATCGCGATGCCATCGTGCATCGTCTTATGAGTGATGCTACACAATATTTCGAGAAGGAGCGACCTAATATTTTGCAGAAAGCAGCTACGATTCTTGGTGCACCAATCGATGACCAAACAGCTGATTTCGTTTTGCAAGATTTACATCGCCAACTACCAAATAGGATAAACTTCTACCTTGATCAAACCCCAATTTATGAGCGTACTGCGCCAAATTTACCGAAGGTAACAGAACGTGTCTTTGAAAAGATTCTATACGATATTGATACCGCAGTAGCAAAATTTCTCGGGCAAATCTCACCTACCAACAAGAACAATCATCATACGAAGAACCAAAACCATTGGATGAATGGTGACTGATGGCAAGAAACATTACGATGTCCAATGACTAATGATGATCAAAATTACAAGTCGATCAAAACCTATGGATAAACGGTGACAAATGGCGACTAGACAAACATTCGATTAAAGAGGCAATAAACATTACGATTAAAGAGGCAATAAGCATTACGATCAAAGAGGCAATAA
>JAVBKB010000060.1:0-8727 GCA_031554275.1 Caryophanales bacterium
CAGCTTTTCATCTTTTTTCTCATTGTAAAAACCCAGCTAATGGATTCTAGTACTAGCAGCTATAATAAGCCATAAAAGAGTGCTTACCAGATAAATTGGCAAAGCAGTTCCTCAGCGAATTCTTTTTCAATAAGTTGTAAACATTTGCGTAGTTCATTTGAGATCAAACTGTCAACCTCAGTTCGCCAAATACTATTTTCAATAGTCAGCGGTTGTTTTGGTTTGAAATTCAGAAGGTACTCGAAATATTTTATTATCACCAAAAACGTCCAACTCTGGAATGTCGGTTCGATGAAAGTAGGCGAGATAGCAGCTACATTCCTTTGCAGTACATTGTGTCGGTAATAGGATGTTTTGATAGAGATTGCCTAATTTTGTATTGCTGATGTTGCAGGCAAATATATCACCATCGGCATTCATAAATATGCTTTTTCTTCCCGCCAAACATTGCTTGGTATCAGCTGGGTAATGGCTGATTTCCATTGAGAATTGTGGATCAATTTCAAGGAAAGCTTGAAGTTCATTTGGCGCGTAAGCAGTTCTTCGCATTTCATTTGCATTTAACCAAAAATAAACTGTTTTCGGAAGCTTAGCCTTTAAAAGTCGAAATTGCTCAATCATTTTGTAATCGGCAACTGCACCCACTGAAAAGATAAATCCTGCCTTATGCAAGTCAAGACACTGCTCAAGAAATCTTTCCGCGGAAATTTGAGAAGGGTGGAAGGAACACCAAAGACGGATTTTTTCGATTTGCCCTGTAGAATCTTCAATCACCTTAACAAATTGGTTGACTGAAAAGCTTGCATTTGTTTGGCAGCCAACCAATTTAACAGACGTCTGTTTGCTGATGGTTGCCAATGCTTTCAGATAATGACGATGAATTAGTGCCTCACCATAGGGTGTGATCATAAGATTAATTGGATGTTTGAATTGTGGTAGCACCGAGATCATTTGATCTAAAGCTAAATGATCTTTTGACAAATCCCTTTGAGTAGTTTTCGAGAAAGGGCAATAATTACAAGTATAATTGCATGTTCGTAGAAAACCACGATAGATTAATGTTTCTACAGAATTGAACATTTCCTTCCTCCAGACCTTTCCATACTGTGACAAATACTAGTTACTTAAATCATCTTTCCAAGTTTCCGAGCGGGTTTGAACCTCAGGCGAAATAAACATTGGACCTAAATAATCTGATAATGACATCCCTGTTTCTGTTAAGAGAATACGATCACCATCTAACCTACAATAGTTACTCTCAATGAAATCGTTAATGATAGGGAAATCAATTCTTACTTCATTGTTAAAATGAAGATGATAATCCTGTTGCGACAAACCAGTATAGAAGAAAAGGTTTTTGATCAAATAACTGCGTTTCTTTTCTTCAAGAGAAAGGATATAGCCATTTGTAATGGCTGTTTTGTCACTTTGTTGGATAAATTCATCGATTATTTGGGCAGCAAAGTTCATTTTCTTTGAGTATTTTGTACAAAAATGCAGGTTGCCAAGATAACTTCGACCGCCAGCACCAAGTGCCAACGAATTTTCAAAACCACAGGAATCAGTTGTTGCCATGTCAATATGTCCTTTTTTTACAAAACGACGCATTGAGGTTTGTAAATAGCCAGATTGCAACAATTGCGCTTTGGCGGCAAAGTATTGCAGATAGATTTCTTCATTCTGTTTCGTATTGTACAGTGGGTAGAGAAAAATCTCATCAGGATGGTAACGAACTACTTGCTCAATTGAATATTGTAAGGTTGCCATCGTTTGATGGGGGATACCGTAGATGATATCAATGTTAATAGCTTCAAAGTTGGCTGTCGTCAACATCGATAAAGCTTGATGAGCAGACGCCTCAAGATGTTTACGGCCTAATGTTTTTAATTCGCTATTAACGAAACTTTGAACACCAATACTGACACGATTAACTCCAAAGGACTTCAGGACTGAGATTTTCTCAGCAGTTGTATCATTTGGCGAGGTTTCAATCACTTTATAAGTTTCCATATCGACAAACATTCGATCAAAGACAATTTGAAACAATCTAGTGAGTTGTTTGGCAGACAAAAGTAGAGGAGTGCCACCACCAATGATAAAGCTACTCCATCTAATTGGTGCCAAATTCATTTGCTCTGTTTGTATCGAAACTGCATCTAGATAACGATCTATTAAAGAATTATCAGCATTATTGATCATAAAAAGGTTGCAAAATCCACACCGACTTTGACAAAAGGGGATGTGGAGATACAAATTGCTAGCACCTTGATAGAGTTGATCTTTGACATCTGAAAACTGAATTCCCACAAGCTTACGATAAGCTGTTTTGTGAGGGTAATTATACATGTATTGTGAGTAAATTAAGTCCTGATCCATCGGAATCTCCAGTCACTTTGGGTTATGAGGTTCACAATATCAGCCCTGTTTCTTGACGACAAAGTCCATATAGGGAATGGTATTAGTGATTTCGTGATTAAAGCTATGAAAAAACTTGCCATCTTCACCATAACAAGTGCCGTGATCCGAACAAAGGATGACAAAGGTATTACTTCGTTTCCGAAATGCGTCTATTAAAGTTTCGATTCGTGCATCCACATACTGTAAAGCTGCGGCGTGAGTGTAAGTGTTGTCGCCTTTGCCTGCGCCTTCCACATAGAAGTGGCTCGGATAATGGATAGCATCAATATTCATGTACATCATTATCCGTTGTTCAACTGGCTTTTGTTGAATCTTTTTCACAGCAAAGTCAATTTGATTATCAGGGCTTTCCTTCACAATGCAGGAAAAAGAGGGATGCCAATAACTTTCCTTGAACATTGCAGGAAAAACCTTGCCGATATCTGAGCGATTATCAAAGAAGGAAACGCCACCAATGCAAAGCGTATCATAGCCAACTTTTTCTAGCCCTTGAATCCAGGTTGCTCCATCAAATGCAAATGATTTCTTCGGACCTTTCATTCCTAAACCGATATTTTTGGGAAAGAAAAGTGGTGGCACTTGGTCACTTGGCTCAAGTGGTTTTGGCATAAATCCTGCAAACATTGCATGATGTGATGGATAAGTGAAATTTGCAGGAGCATCACATTTGATCCACTGACCATATTTATTGAACTGGGGTGTTCGTGCTGCATCCTGTTCTTGAATAGCGATGTCATATCGGAGTGAGTCCAATACCACGAAAAGAATATCGTGAGTACCAACAATTTCGTTCATATTAATTCCGCTATCATTCTTAGGGGCATCAAAAAATTCTGGAGGGACTTCAGTTAGCATTTCACTCATTTAATTTCCTCATTTCTATAAGCTGATGTTTGTAAATTTGATTTTCTTGATAGATGTCTTGATAGATGAGGTCACCCTGACCATTAATCTCAATGATGTAGGGAGTAAGCTTCTTTGTAATAAGGACATCAATTCCGGCGATATTTATATTCTTGAACTCTTTCATTGCCTTGATACAAAGCTGGTCAATTTCATCTACTTTTTCATCAGACAAATGAAGTGCTGAAAACGGAATTGCTTGATTGTTAAGATGTAAATTAGTAATTGGATTTGAAGAACCTCTAGCCAAGCGATAAATAATTTTGCCAAATTGAAAAACGATTCTCAAATCAAAAGTTTGGCTTCCTATTGAGGCTTTTGGAAGCCATGCTTCTATAATTGTTGGTTGCTTTAATAGGGCATTCAGGATTTTCTGAATCTCTACTGGATCTTCAGAAATCCAAATTCGTTTGGAGTTGTGTAAATCATCTTCAATCAGAACTGCAGTCGAATAAAGCTTGCATGATAACTTCGATGGATGGATGCGAAACGCCATCACTCCAGCCGCTCCTGAACCCATAGTTGGCTTAATGAAGACATTGAAAGTGTTTGTTGCCCGCATTAAAGTAATGAGGTCAGCATAGCATCTGATATTTTCAGAAAGCATTGGAGTTGCAGGAATACCTGCACCAATCAATCTTTTCTTGCAGGCAACTTTGTCTAAAAGTGTGATTAATTCAATTGGATGATTAACAAATTGTAAGTCTTTCGCACTTGACAATAGATGAAGCTGATCTATATATGATTGATTGAAGGTTACCATCGAGTTTATGTTACTGCTGCCATGACTAGGTGGGTCGATCTTTACGATACTTTGAATATCTATTTGATCTATTTGTGCAAACTCTAGCAAACGAACTTCTATTTGAAGTTCGTTTGCTGCTTTCATGAAATAGGTTGTACGTTTGGAACTCGGATCGCCGATAAGTGTGATCATGATTACTCAGTTAGCATCGGATTGGTCCAAATCTCACCATCATATTCTTCTTGCTCTTGTTGAGCAGAGATATCTACTTTAATTGGTAGTTTTTTCAATTGAGCAATCATTTCATCGGAGAAATAGTGATACTCGATTTTCAGCTCGCTCAAATGGCCAATTTTATCAGTATTATCAAGTAATAATTGACCACCTTTATCAGTGATACAACCATATGAAAGATCCAGTATCTCTAATTGAGGTAGGATACTACTTTCAAGAATCATTTCAGTGATTTCATCTTGAATTTCGCTATCAACAAGTCCAAGACGGGTCAAATTCGGAAATAGTTGTTTAGAGGTCAGTGGTTTGAGATTCTCAATGGAACCATCAAAACCATATTCATCTACACCGATATACAATGTCAATGTCTTTAAGTTTGGTAGTTTAGCAGTTACAATAGAGTGAATAATACTTAGAGGTAGCCCACCACAAATAATTTCTAAATGTTCAAGATTTGCATGGTCAACATTTCCCAACTCGAGGTCTTGACTACCTTTTATCGTTAATTTCTTTAGGTTTGGAAGTGCCGCATAGAGATTAGAATAGTCACCTTGCTTAATCCAAGATACC
Source organism: Caryophanales bacterium (assembly GCA_031554275.1). Taxonomy (GTDB): domain Bacteria; phylum Bacillota; class Bacilli; order JARBTR01; family JARBTR01; genus JAVBKB01. The sequence continues at coordinate 4,871 of JAVBKB010000060.1, forward strand.
TCACATTCTTCGAAATCCATATCCCCGATAAAGAGTGATTCAATATGTTGGAATTGATCCCGCTTTTCGATGAACGTATTAATAATCTGTTGGCAGGAGCATTCATAAGATTCTTCCCATGCTCCAATCGAAATATGTTTCAAATCTGGCAGTTTTTTATCCTTAAGAACTTTATCCATCAAATCCTTACTTGTTTTCCCTTTTTCGGCTTCCTCATAAGTGAGCGCATATTTCTTTGCCTCATCTTTAGAATTAGCAACCGTTTCTGCATCAGCTTCAACATAGCCTTTTTTTGTCTTTTGACTAATTAGTTTGTTGACTTCTTTTTCACAGGTCGCTTGATCTGGAAATTCCTTTGTTTGCGTCTGTCCATCAGTTCCCAATCGACCATAGACAACAGTATAACAATTCTCATTTTGCTCAATATTCCAGAATTTTTGAGATTTTTCATCCTTGTAAATAAAAAATTTTTGCATTCAAGTTCACTCCCCAATATTTTTATAAAAATTATACCATATTGCAATTTGAGCTAGGGTAAAATCAAATGATTTGTTATACTATATAAATTCAATGGAGGTTATCTTATGAAACGAATATTAAGTCTTATATTTCTTTTCATTTGTGCTAGCAATTTGGTCGGCTGTGAAAAGAGTGAAAACGAATCAGCTAATAGTGATTACCGAAAAATATCTGCACAAGAAGCGAAAGAAATGTTAGACCAAAACAAAGATATTTTGCTCGTTGATGTACGATCCGAAGAAGAATTTAAAGAGAGTCACATTGAAGGTGCTATACTCATCCCTAGTACAGAAATTGCCAGCCTAGCGAAAACTGAATTGCCTGATAAGCAAGCTACAATTCTTATCTATTGTAGAAGTGGCAATAGAAGTGCAACAGCTTCCAAGGAATTAATTGCACAGGGTTACTCCAACATTTTCGATTTTGGTGGAATCAACGATTGGCCTTATGAAACAGTGAAATAAGTAAACTACTAGTGAAGAAAGACAGTTCAATTTCAGTGATTTGATTGAATTGGTTACAATTGCTATTAAATAATGCGGAAGGTGTATCATGAGACACATAATTTATTTTTTATTACTAGTCATTCCGGTTTCGGTTTTTACATTCTTTGTCATTATGGATGAAACAAATAAACCAGAGGATACAGGCTCAATTAGTAATGTCGGTATTTCAGAAAATCTTCCAAATATTACTGGTGAAACACCAACTGGCGAAACACCACCAACTGGCGAAACACCACCAACTGGTGAAACACCACCACCTGGTGAAACACCGCCACCTGGTGAAACACCGCCACCACCAACTGGTGAAACACCGTCTGGCGCTGATGAAATTTTGTTGCCAAAGGAATATTTTAATATAATTGCAATGGTGAACGGAAAGCAAGAAATTCAAAATACAGAAAATGAGATGATCTTGGTCAATAAGACTTATTCTTTACCTAGTGGTTATGTTCCAGCTGATTTAGTCGTTCCAAAAGTGCATTTCTCGTTTGGAGGAAAAAGTGTTGAGAAGGCTCATCTTAGAAGTTCAGCAGCTACGGCTCTAGAAAATATGTTTGCTTCTGCTGAAGCAGAGAATATTGAATTAGTAGCTGTTTCGGGCTATCGATCGTACGCTAGACAGGATCAACTTTTTAGAGAAAAGACTTCTGATGTTGGTGTAGATGAAGCAGAAAAATGGGTCGCAATACCTGGCACTAGTGAACATCAATCAGGCTTATCAATGGATATTTCCTCTAATAGTAATCATTTCGAGCTTACGGAAAGTTTTGCTTCGACTGTAGAAGGAAAGTGGTTAAAGGCAAACGCACACAAATTTGGTTTCATTTTAAGGTTTCCGAAGGGCAAAGAGTCGATAACTGGCTATCATTTCGAACCTTGGCATTTTCGCTATGTTGGTGTTGATATTGCAAGTCAAATCTATCAAAGAAATAACACGCTAGAAGAATTTTTTGCAAATGCAAAAGCGATTTAAATGTCTGCGTGTAAAATATCGAAATGACCAGAAACGATAATAATAAAATGATGAATCACTCCAAAAGGAGAAAGTTTCATCATTTTTTTGATTTGTTGAAGTGCAAATTGGAATAAAATTCATCAGCGACACATATTAATTGTGAATATGCATATTATGTAAAAAACCAAAGAGGGAAGTTGTATGAAAAAATTCTATTGTGCGAAATGTATGGTTATTCAAGAAGAGCATGAAAAATGCGCTACATGTGGTCATCAGGTTCTATTTGAAATTGAAATTATTTTGCATTCACAAATCACAAAGCCATTCCAATAATATTTCTGATCCCAAAAAAATTATCGACAAGGGACAAAACCTTCCTGCATAAATAATATCATGTGTAGAAGTGGGGGATTGAAATGGCCGATAATGAACGACTGTATTCACCATTTTTTAAAGTGAGCCAGCCAAAATTACCAGTGCAAGAACCGAAAATGCAAACGATATTTCACTACAGAAAACATAATCGTGACAAAATAAAGCAAAACGACTTTAAGAATAGTCTAGAGACAGATTATTTGATTGTTGAGAATGATGGATTACATGTTTCAAATGTATTAAGCTTAGAGATTGTAGAGCCCGTAACTAATCAACCTACCAGTTTCTCTCTTTTTGATCTGTCAGTTGATCCCAAGAGTCTTGAGGAAAATCTCAAACAAGTATTGATTGATAAGAATTTTCTTGAAGCGCATATTGAAATACAACCAAATGAATTAGAAGAAAGCTTAGAAAATCATCATGTGGCTATAGAAAACCAAGGCGAAGTCTTTGAAGATCATGAGAGTGTATTTGGAGATCACGATCTTGAAATTGTGTTAGAAGACCAAGATGAAGACACCAGTTATCAGCGAGAAAGGTTAAGTTCACTTTCGATACTTGAACTGGCGCAAAATATGTTAAATGATATTCTACTCACTCAACAAAAACACGCAGGAAAAAATATAATAAATGATGAAGAATGATTACTGGCAGATGCCAGTTTTTTTTGTTCTATGTTATTTAGCTTTTTTCTTTAAAAGAAATTTGATATGCTATTTAGTGGTTTTGATATGGAAAATGAGCAAGTTATGGAGTGATTTATTTGTTAGCGATTATTGTAGCATACGATCAAAACAGAACTATTGGCTTTCATAATCAACTTCCTTGGCATTTTCCAGCTGATTTAGCCCGTCTTAAGCGGTTAACAATGGGTAAAACCATTATTATGGGAAGGAAGACATTTCTATCAATCGGGAAAGCACTACCAAATCGAAGAAATATTGTTTTAACTAGAAACAAGTCGTTTAAAGCTGAGGGAGTAGAAGTAATTCAAAGCCCTGGAACCATCATTTCAGCATTTGCCAACAGTGACGAGACTTGCTTTGTTTTTGGTGGGGAAGAGGTTTTCAAACTATTCCTATCACATGTTCAAGTTGTTTATGCAACCGAAATTGCAGCAACTTTTGAAGGTGATCGATATTTCCCGAAACTCATAAATAAAGAATGGAAACTTATTCATGAGGAATTATTTGTCCATGATCAGGAAAATCAATTCGACGCGAATTTCAAGACTTTTGAGAGGAGACAAAATCATTGTTAAGACTTATTTATTTGTTTTTTTGTTTAATTGGATTTGTAATAGTCAAGATTCCAGCAATGTTAAAAATGAAGAAACTAGCTACTGAAAATGATCATGCAAATGATCCGATTCTTCACCGAATCCCAAAAACTTGGGCAAAAGGATTTATCCGCAAAACTGGCAGTAAAGTAACTGTTATTGGTGCAGAAAACATCCCGGAGGGTACAGTAGTATTAGTTGGAAATCACGAAAGTGATTTTGA
>JAVBKB010000075.1:0-3399 GCA_031554275.1 Caryophanales bacterium
ATGTTTAATGAAAAAAACAATCATGATAAAAAAATGAGATTAGAAGAATATGGAAATTACATGAAAGTTTATAAAGAGGATAACTTAGGTAGCGATGAATGGCTAGCTGTTACTTATGAACCTGAAGACGAAACAATGGACATTTCAGCATCGAAAAATATAAATGAGAGTGCAAGTATTAGCATCAGATATCTATATGATGTCAAACAAAATTCATTAACAATGTATCCTGTCACAGTCTATTTAGATGAAACTAATAAACTGATTGAAAAGAAAGATGAGGTCTTAGAATTTCTCGCTTTGCAAGATATTACACTGGAAGACGTTTACGGATTTAGTGAATATATATTAGAAGAAAAATTATTAACAGATTGGTTTGAATTAAACGAGGGAAAATCAAACTATTCGATAGATGACTGGGGTGATGTGACTATCAATGATAGCTACTGGAATTACTTGACTAACCAATAGTGCTTTATAAGATTAATGCACTAGGAGTTTCTGACCTTCTTTTGACCTTCTCGCATCGGAAACAATTATATAGAATAGAGCATAATAGCTTTTAATATCGTCAGAAACGACTGAATAACAGGCTATACCCTAGAATAGCAACGCTTGCCTACCGCCATTTCCATAGGCGTTTTTGTTTTTGACCACTAAAAATTATTTAAATTGAAACTATCAGCATTTACTCGTGTCCAATATCTCACTTTTATTAATAACTTCTTTTAAGAAGTTTACGTCTTTTCGATTTGCTATTTCTTCTAGTGTAGTATTTGGGACATAGATGTCGATACGACAACCTTGATCTATTCCATTTACTTCAATAGAACTTAAAAGGTTTCTAGAGTTGAAATATTCAGTTCCTAGGTCTGATGAATTCAAGGTGAGTAAAAGTCGCTTTTCTTTTTGAAGGGTACTAACTGAATCACCTTCCAAACTAACCACTAATTTTTCTAAGGTTTCATTGTCAATTTTAAATTCATTGATTTTTATGTCTTCCATGATAAAAAAACCTCCTTTTATTGTGCTGTAATTATAACATAAATATCTAAATTTAGTTATATTATTCAATTTATAATATTTGTTTTTTGCTAAGTGTCCATTAATTCATCAAATTTACTAACAGCATTTATTTTCAAAATTGTAGTCACGTGCAAGTATATTTTCAGGGTTGTACTTGCATTCTCATGTCCAACTCGTTCTTGAATAGTTGGTAAGTCAACGCCGGCTTCTGATAATAAACTAATATGAGTATGGCGCAGTTTATGAAGAGTTATATTCTTTGAAATGCCTGAAAGCTGTAGATAATTCTTTAGGCGATATCCAATTAATCTACGCAATTCAGGGTATCCGCAAAAATTACCTGCCATCTTAATGAATATAAAGTTTTCATCAATAATCATGGCATGTGATTGCTTTAGTTCATTTTGCTGAATTGGAACATCCTGCAAAATTTTAATCACGTTGTCACTAATTGCAATTGTGCGAATTGATTTTCTAGTCTTGGGTGGCGTAAGTCCAAATTGAGTAATCGTATTTTGTTCTCTGAACAGGGTTTTCCAAATGTGAAGTGTATTATTTTCAAAATTCACGTCTTCCCACTTTAAAGTGAGAAGTTCGCCAATTCTGATTCCTGTATAGGCTAAGGTCATAAAGATAGCGTAATCAATCAGATTGCCCTGTTTTTTGATGATTGAAAGTAGGTGTTTTAGTTCTGGTTTTTCTAAGTAGCTTTGTTCTACACGCTCATTTAGCAGGTCATCAATTGTTTTTATCAAGCGATATTTTTAAAGAATTGAATGAGGATATTTACGCAAGCATTAAAGAACACAATGAGGCGATGGCTGATATGGATAATTGCGCTCTCGGCTATAATGTGGATGTAAAGGCGGATAGGTATAATGCTGAAAATGCCTATGAGGAAGAAAGTAGAAAGTTAGATGTTCTTTTCGATAGTCTTGCTAAAATGGGAGAATATATGGGGAGATTTACGAGTGATAAAGAAATTCCGGAGTACAGAAAATTCTTAGAGCGATTTTCAATATTTATTCTTGGGGAAACAAATCACTATAACGCGATAAGAATGAGGCACGAGAAAGAAAAGAATTTTTTTTCAAGTAAACGTGTGCTGAAATCTATTTATGATGAAAAGGACTTCCTTGATGGTAATGAGGACGAAGATAAAAAAATGACAAGCGGTTATCAAGTCAGAAAGGGAAAATCCGTCCTTTCTGACTTTTCTTAAGTCTTGTTAGTGGTATTCTTGCCAATTGCTTAAATTCCTTCCGCTTTGTTACAGTCAGACATTTACCATTGACAAGAGCTGTATGTATTATTAGTACCTGGATTAGTTACGTATTTTGTAAAAAATGAGTAGACATATTATACATGTGCTAGTATACTTTCCTCATGCAGTAATTAGCTATAAGGTGGTCGGCTAGCCCTCGAAAGGGGGTGACGCCATGAGTGTATATGAATCATTGTCTATGATGTTCATTTTCGGAATGTTCATTATCAGCTTATTGACGTATATTAACAAAAATAAATAGACCGCCTCTCAAAAGAACAGTCCATTTATTGGTTGTATTTTGCTAGCTGACCGCTCTTAAAGCGGGTACTGCTAGAGGAACAGTGTAACAGCACTGTTCCTTTTCTATATTGTAATCATACCATGAGTGATTTATGCTTTGCAATCATGAAAAATTAAAATGGAGTTTTTGACCACATTTTGACCACCAAAGTTAAAGCTTTATACGTGGTCAAAAGCCTTCAAACAGATTTAAACTAAATAAAACACTGGAAAATAGGCTGAATTGGTTTAAGTGAATTGTAGTCCTCCGTCAGTTCCATAATCTTGTAACGCTCAAATCCTTTATTCATGGGAATTTGAGCGTTTTGTTCTTGCCCCTGACCTTCTAAATTTTTTAGTTTAAAAAAAGTGGAAGGGCAATATACCAATCTTCTCATCAAAAATTAATATAATCAAAATAGAGATACGGATTTTTTTACTTGTGAGATAGTTTATCTGTTACAATAATCATTATTAGCAAGAAAGCGGGTGTGATATGGAATATATTATTTATATGGATGAGTCTGAAAAATCAGGGGAATTCTTCAGTTAGAGAGAATTCTAATTGAGAAGAAGATTTCACTAAATCTCAATGGAGAAGTTAAATGGCAAAAGGTGACTAAACAATATTTATCTAAGTATCTGGAACTAGCTGAGTTGCTATTTGACTTGATTGAAAACGACCTCTTAAAAATACGGATAATGTTTACCCACAATTACACAATGCCTACAGGCTTGACGATGGAGCAGCAGAAGAATGAATTTTTATTGTTATATTACCAATTCTTTAAACATGCATTTGGACTTCGGTTTTCAAATGAAACTAC
>JAVBKB010000206.1:0-7973 GCA_031554275.1 Caryophanales bacterium
TGATACAATTTTTAATTTTTTTATTTACATGTCTTGCTACAAGATTCATAATCAACCACTCCAAAAAAAATTATTTTACAAAATCACTTTTTCTGAACACATAACAGCAAATTACTAATATGAATAAAATCAAAAGATCAATGCACTGTTATTACAACTCAATCCATTTTCACATCTTGTTTTGAGTTGGCACAGCCATCAATTATCAGAAGTAGATGAAGTTGTTCACATATTAGATATTCAATTCCCTTTAGATAGAACTGTAATTATATATGCGCTTTTGAGTGTATTCATAGTAGTAATAGGCTGTTATGTGGTCAGAAAAAGGGATTTTGTAAAATAAGATTTTTTGGAGTGGTTGATTATGAATCTTGTAGCAAGACATGTAAATAAAAAAATTAAAAATTGTATCATTTTACATGACGTTAATTTAGAGCTTGAAAAGGGTAAGATTTATGCATTTGTTGGCGAGAATGGTTCAGGAAAGTCCATGTTGTTGCGTGCTTTATCTGGCATGATGAAAATTGATTGTGGAGAGGTTATTTATAACAATAAAGTAATTCATAAAGATATCGTTTCTTTACCAAGTGTCGGTATAGTGATGGAGAATATAGGATTATATCCGAATTTATCAAGTTTTAAGAATCTGTCCGTGTTATCCAAAATTAATAAAACTATTGGAAAAAAGGAAATCATGGAGTCGATTAAACGAGTTGGACTAGATCCTATTGATCAACTACCATTTGACAAGTTTTCACTAGGAATGAAGCAAAGGCTGATTATTGCTCAAGCTATCATGGAAAGGCCTGAAGTAATTATGCTGGATGAACCAACAAACACATTAGATGATCAAGGTGTAAGTTTGATTCGTCAAATCATTTTAGAGGAGAAGGCACGTGGTGCATTAATTCTAATTACAAGCCATATTAGTGAAGATATTAGGTTATTGGCAGATCAATTCTTTACAGTTAATAATGGGTGCATTGAAAATGGGGTGTAATGAATCAATTATTTTGAAATAAAAAAATCAGAGTAGAACCATACCTGGCTAACTACTCCGACTTTTCTTATGTGTCCATCTTGACTGGATGATGCAAATGGTCAGAATGAAACCGATACCAGATGTGTAAGTCAATAATAATTGAAGCCAATTCTGCGATCTGCCAATTTAATTGATTGGATTTCTGAAGATTAACTTCTGCATTTAATCGAGCTTGTTTTTCATTGATTTCAGCTTCTAGCTTCGATATTCGCTCTGGAATTGCGCCTCGAATTTGTTCCCAACGATATAGAATTGCATATTGAGTTTCTAGATCATATAGTTCCAATGTTTGTTGGAAATTCGGAATCAAAATACCGATTCTTTCATCATGTGTAAAGAATTTCTCCATTCAAAACCACCTCTCATTAGATTTAATTGTATGAATTATCAATCAATCGAAGTAGTAGTTTTCATTAGTTGAAATAAAAATATTCAGACATCAAATCCTAGACATACAGTAGTTCCTTCGGGAATTTCGTAAGTGTTTCCACTCCGTTTTCAGTTACAACGACATCATCTTCAATTCGAACTCCTGCAACATTTGGAACGTATATACCAGGCTCAATGGTAAACACCATTCCTGGTTTCAACACTGTTTGGCTTACTGATGTTACATTTGGTGCTTCGTGAACTGAAATGCCTAACCCATGCCCAAGTCTATGCGGGAAATAATCTCCATACCCAGCCTCAGCAATAATATTACGAGCTGTTAGATCAATCTCGCTACAGGTTTTTCCAGGAGCGACAGCAGCGACAGCAGCGAGTTGCGCCTTTAACACGGTTTGGTAAATTTCTTGTTGCTTTGCACTCACTTCACCAAAGGCAACAGTTCTCGTGATATCAGAGCAATAACCATCTACCAATATACCAAGATCGAAGAGGACAAAATCTCCCTTCTTGATCTTCGTATTCCCTGAAACGCCATGTGGAGAGGCAGCATTAGCACCTGTCAATAGAATGGTGTCGAACGCCATTTTGGATACGCCTTGTTTCTTCAATTCGAATTCCAAAGCTGCCAGAACTTCTAATTCGCTTCTACCTTCAGCAATTTCGCGCATCCCGATTTCAATTGCATAATCGGCAAGGCGAGCGGCTTCACGCATTGTAGCAAGCTCACTTTCAGACTTTTGCATACGAGAAGCTTGAATGGCTTCTTCAACAGGAACGAATGTTGGATTTTTGAAAACACGATTCAATGCGGTAAATCTTTCATAAATAAGATGTTCTTTTTCAATTGCGATTGATTGGATGTTCGCAACACGCTGTTCAAGTACTTGTTGTACCATTTGCCAAGCATCATCTGTATCAGTGATACCAACAATGTTGTATGCCCAGCCAGATCTCTTTGCATCTTCTTGATCTAATTTAGGTACGATCAATAATGGGTCAGCGTTTTGAAACACCACTGCTGCCAGTAATCGTTCATGTGGATGGCAATCAAATCCTGTTAAATAGAGAACATTTTCTTTCGAAGTGATGAATGCCACATCTGTGTTTTTTTCCTTCAACCACTTGGATATTACTTCAATTTTCTTCATATAAATACCCCCAATTAGATCTTAGATAAACTGTATCAGTTAACTAATCTAATGTAAAATCATTTCTATTCCGTTGCTTGAATTTTTTTAGAAAGGGTTGTTACTAACCTGTATTCAACCAGTTTAGATTGCTGATTTAGCTGTTTCAGGCTAAACTAGGTATGAGGGATGACAATGAAGAAATATGAACAGATTTTGAATTACTTAACCGAGATACCGAATGGTACGAAAGTCTCTGTCAGAGGAATTGCCAAGATCCTACAAGTGAGTGAGGGTACTGCTTATTATGCTATCAAGTTAGCAGAGAATAAAGGGATTGTTGCAACTATTCCGAGGATTGGGACAATCCGAATGGTTCGCAGCAAGCGGGAGCATTCTGAACAAATATCATTTGCTGAGGTTGTCAATATCGTTCGTGGTCAGGTGCTTGGTGGAAAAGAAGGTTTGCACAAAACGCTAGGTAAATTCTTGATTGGGGCAATGGAAATTGAAGCGATGATGGGCTACATTCACAATGGAGATTTATTGATCGTCGGAAATCGTCATGATGCCCACGAAAAAGCCCTTCAAGCAGGTGCCGCTGTGTTAGTGACAGGTGGTTTCACTGTTAAAGAAGATATCAAGAAATTAGCTGATCAGCTTAAACTGCCACTGATTTTGTCGGAATTTGATACTTTTACAGTTGCAAAAATGATTAATAGGGTACTCTACGATCAACAAATGAAACGTGACATTTTGCTGGTTGAAGATGTTCTTGAAAGGGTTGAAGAAGGTAAATATTTATTTACAAATGATACGATTTCGAAATGGCATCAGATCAATATTGATTCCAAACTAACGAGATTCCCTGTTGTTAACGAGGAGATGCAATTACAAGGAATTGTTACTTCAAGTGATATTCTTGGAGAGCCTTTTGAGCTGGAAATTGAAGAGGTCATGACAAAAAAACTTGTTACAACATCCAGTAATGTCAGTTTATCTTCTGCAGCACATATTATGGTTCGTGAGGGTGTAGAGATCCTGCCAGTTGTCGATTATAAAGATTTGGTTGGTGTCATTCGAAAGGAAGCAGTGAATCGCGCTTTGCAATTAAAGCAGATGCAACCAGATTCAAGAAATACCTTTGGAAATGATTTTGATAGTGGTTTACTTTTGATGAAAGATCATTATTTTGAAATTGAAGTTGTACCACAGCTAGCCAATTATCAAGGTGTGATTTCTTATGGTGCATTTACTTCGATACTGGCGGAGGTAGCAAACAGGACTTTTCAGTCCTTGAAATATACTGATTTCATGATCGAAAGCATTACTATTTTCTTTTTAAAAAATATACCTATGAACACCATTTTGGAATTCTATCCAAATGTTTTTGATATCCAGTCCAGTCATGGCAAAATAGATATTGTGGTGAAATCAGATGAAGAAATAGTGGGGAAGGCGTTGCTTTCCTGTCAATTGATTTCAACATAATAGTTGCAAGCAGAGAATTTGAACGGTAACCTTGCAGTAAAGGTGAAAACTAGTTGTAAATCAAAAGAAGTTGCGATTTCATTCTGTTTAACCAATGCAATAGAAAGGGAAGTCATTATGAAAAAGCAAATATTTGACCTAATCAAGCAGTATGATGTCATTATTATTCACCGCCACGAGCGACCAGATGAGGATGCCTATGGATCGCAGTGTGGATTAGCAGAACTAATTCGTGCGAGTTACCCTGATAAGAAAGTTTACCGAGTTGGGAAGGATGTGGAGTTTCTGCATCATCTCGCAAGGATGGATAATCCTCCAGATGCAGCTTGGCAGGGCGCATTAGCGATTATTACTGATACAGCGAATACAGACCGGATTGATGATAAGCGGTACGAGCTTGCAGAGAAATGCATTAAGATCGATCACCATCCAAATAGAGAGCCGTATGGCGATATTTGTTGGGTAGATACAGATGCAAGTTCCGCTAGTGAAATGATCTATGATTGGTTTCTTGAGAATCAAAATCTTGGATTGGTTTGTAATATCGAAGCAGCGCGGCTACTATATGCAGGGATTGTTGGCGATACAGGTAGATTTCTCTATCCTTCAACAACAGGTAGAACTTTTCAGTATGCGAGCGAATTAATTGCTTATGGTTTTGATCGCACAAAGCTTTATGCTGGTATCTATGAGCTGCCATTGAACTTGATCAAATTGCACGGCTATGTCTTAAATCATTTTGAAATATTAGATAATCATGTTGGCAAAATTGCTATTACTAAAGCAGTTCGCGAGGAGTATGGTGTTTCGACAGCTGATTGCTCAAGATTGGTGTCTGTATTAGGTGATATCAAAGGAATCAAGGCGTGGGCACTTTTCTCTGAAGATGAACAGATTCGAGTTAATCTTCGTTCGAAAGGACCAGCAATTAATAGCCTAGCTGAGAAATACGGTGGTGGTGGACACCCGTTGGCATCAGGTGCTAATGTCGCGAATTGGAAAATAGCAGAGCAATTGACCGAGGATTTAGTGGATTTGTGCAGAAATAAATGATAGATATTTCTTTCGGATTGTAAGCTGGACTTATTGGTGACGCTTTTGACTGTCCGATAGCTGGTGTTGTTGTTGGACGTGTAAATGGTGATTTTGTCATTAACCCAACAGTTGAACAAGCTGAACTATTTGTACTAAAGTTTTTAAATGGGGGGGGTGAGTGTATGTCGTTTGTTCATTTACAAGTCAATAGTGTTTATAGTCTTTTGGATAGCACCATTGGCATTGAAGAATTGGTTACGAATGCGATGCAAAAAGGCTATCAGCAAATTGCCTTAACGGATCGCAATGTACTCTATGGTGCAGTTTCCTTTTATCAAGCCTGTGTAAAGGCTGGTGTGAAGCCAATCATTGGGATGACAGCAGATGTTCTTTCAGAAGATGAGCAAATGGCATACCCATTGGTTTTGCTCGCCTTGAACGAACAAGGATATCAGAATTTGATGAAGATTTCTTCAGCTTTGCAATCAAAATCTCCAAATGGGCTACCATTTCGTTGGCTGAAAGCGTACTCTGACAATTTGTTGGCGATTACACCTGGTTCTAAAGGGGAAGTCGAAACATTGTTAGAAAATGGACAGCAGAAAGAGGCTGAAAAGGTTGCGTCGAAATTCAAATCTGTATTTACTTCTGATCGTTTTTTCATTTCTTTACACAAAAATCAAGTGACTAGTCCCTATGAATATGAACTCAAACAATTAGCCAAGCAATGCGAATTAGAGCTAATGGCTGGGAGCAGTGTAAAGTTTTTGGAACAGGAGGACATTCCCCATTACCAAGCAATGTACTGCTTGCGAGAAAACATCACTATGGAAGATTACGATGTACTTCTTCGTGCGGGTGCAGGCAATAAAGATCCATTGAAAATGCATGCCATCGCTGATCAGTATTTAGCAACTGCTTCCGAAATGGATGCATTGTTTGCTAACGAGAAAGCGGCGATAGCGAATACTGTGAGCATTGCAGACCGGTGTCAAGTACAGCTTTCCTTTCATCAAACATTGCTTCCAGAGTTTCCACTACCTGATGGTATTAGCTCGACAGAATATTTAAGAGAAATATGTCATAAGGGGTTCCGTTTTCGCTATCCAAACCCAACGCAAAATCATATTGAACGGTTGAATTTTGAGCTTTCTGTGATAGCAAAGATGCAGTTCGATAGTTATTTTTTGATTGTATGGGATTTTATGCGCTACGCAAGAAAGCAAAATATCCTAACAGGTCCAGGACGTGGTTCGGCAGCTGGTTCTATTGTTGCTTACTCTTTGGGTATTACCAATGTTGACCCAATTGCTTACGGATTACTTTTCGAACGCTTTCTCAATCCTGAACGAATATCGATGCCCGATATTGATATTGACTTTCCTGACCATCGCCGTGAGGAAATGATTCAATATGTTGCCAAGAAGTACGGACAAATGCATGTTGCACAAATTATTACCTTTGGAACCTTTGGTGCCAAATCGGCAGTGCGTGATGCTGGCAGAGTGTACGGATTAGCTCCTCGAGACTTAGATACGATGGCGAAGCTGATTCCAACAACGCTAGGTTCGAAACTTGCGAATGTACTACAGCAGTCATCAGGATTGCAGCAGCTGATGAATTCTTCAGATGTCTATCGAATGATTTTTCAAACGGCGCTGAAGTGGGAAGGACTACCACGTCACACCTCTGTCCATGCAGCAGGCGTGGTTATGTCGGAAAAACCATTGGTTGAGATTATTCCTGTGCAAGAAGGAAATGATGGCGTGCTGTTGACGCAGTATCCAATGGAGCAGTTGGAGACCATTGGTCTACTGAAAATGGATTTTCTTGGCTTAAGAAATCTCACTTTTCTCGAGAATATTGTCGCTGAGATTAAACATGTTGAAAAACATCAAATAAAGTTAGATCAACTCCCGTTAGACGATGTGAAAACGTATGAAATGATTGGTCGCGGTGATACTGTTGGTGTATTTCAGCTTGAATCCGATGGGATGCGTAATGTAATTCGCAAGCTGAAGCCAAGCTGTTTTGAGGATATAGTTGCAGTAGTTGCCCTCTTTAGACCTGGTCCAATGGATAACATTCAGTCTTTTATCAATCGGAAAAATGGTTTAGAGAAGATAGATTATCCGCATCCGGATTTAGTTCCGATTCTACAAAATACGCATGGCATCATTGTCTATCAGGAACAAATTATGCAAATCGCAGCAACGATGGCTGGTTTTTCACTCGGAGAAGCTGATTTATTGCGAAAAGCGATGAGTAAGAAGAAGAAAGATGTGCTTGATGAAGAACGGGCGCACTTTGTGGAAGGGGCAACTCAGAAGGGCTATACGACATCTATTGCCAATCAAGTCTATGACTTAATTGTTAAGTTTGCTAACTACGGATTTAATCGAAGTCATTCAGTTTCGTACAGTCTGATTGCTTATCAGTTAGCTTATTTAAAAGCGAACTATCCTCGCTTCTTTATGGCAGAAATGATGAGCAGCTTATCAGGAAATGAGGAAAAAGTAGCCCATTTTATCAGAGATTTAAGGTCACAAAATGTTGAAATTCTAGCACCATCTATTCATAAAAGTGAAATTGGTTTCAAAGCAGAAGGAGCTAGCAGTATCCGATTTGGTTTGTCTTCAATCAAAAATGTTAGTAATGCTGTTATCAGAGAGATTTTTCAAGAAAGAAGGGCTGCCCCCTTTAAAGACTTCTTTGACTTCTATCTCCGGATGCCTGCCAAACTATTGACTGATAAGGTTGTAGAATCAATGATCTACGCAGGTTGCTTTGATGAGTTTGGTGAAGAAAGATCAACTTATCTTGCTAGCATGCAGGTAGCGATTGATCATGCCGCCTTGGTAAATCCTGACGGGCAAGGTGTTGGAATG
>JAVBKB010000201.1:0-23499 GCA_031554275.1 Caryophanales bacterium
CGAAAAACGGGGAAGATATTACACTTACGATTGATGCGATAATCCAAAGCAAACTTTACAACCATATTAAGACAGGTGCCACCACAAAGTTAGATGAGACTGAGCGAGTTGTGACTGAAGTATCAGGCACAAGTGACAAAAGTAGTTCCGTTGTGATGAATTATCAAACGGGAGAAGTACTCTCCTTGATTAGCACACCTTCATATGATCCAAATGAGTTTGTCATGGGAATGTCATCTAGTCGTTGGAGTGCACTCAACGAGAGTCCTGATAAACCAATGTTTAATCGAACAAAAGCTACCTTTGTACCAGGATCATCATTCAAACCTGTTACAGCTGCTATGGGATTAACAACAGGAAAGTTAGATCCGAATGAAAATTTTGGTCATAGCGGGCTGAGCTGGCAGAAGGATGAAAGTTGGGGAAATTATAAAGTCACCACACTTGTTGACTATGGAAGTCTGAAGGATTTACATAATGCTTTAGTCTATTCTGACAATATTTACTTTGCAAAAGCTGCATTAAAGATAGGTCCAGAATCATTTGCAGATCAATTAACAAAGTTAGGATTTGGAGAAACGATGCCTTTTGAATTCGGGCTAACAGATTCACAAATTTCTCAAAAAGGGAAAATCACGTCCGAAGTGCAGCTTGCTGATAGCGGTTATGGACAAGGGCAGCTTCTTGTGAATCCAGTTCATATGGCATCCGTTTATTCTGCTTTTATGAATGAAGGTAACATGGTGAGCCCTTATTTAGAGTTTCGAAGTACTACAGCCCCAGAGTATTGGAAAGAACAAGTGTTTTCGAAAGAGGCTGTAGACATTGTCAGAAAAGAGCTCATTCAAGTTGTTGAAAGTCCTCAGGGAACAGGCCATAGTGCTAAGACAAATGGGATTACACTTGCAGGGAAAACAGGTACAGCGGAAATTAAGGCGACGAAAGAGGATGTGACTGGAACAGAATTAGGTTGGTTTAATGCCTTCACAACCGATGCTGGGACCTCTAAACCGTTTGTGGTAATTATGATGGTTGAAGATGTGAAAGATCGTGGTGGTAGCCACTATGTAATTCCGATTGTTAAATCTGTATTTGAGTAATTAAATGATGCCGCTTCAGCTAATTGAAGCGGCTATGATTATTTTGACGGTTTCTTTCGTGTCTTTAGTTTGCCATCGATGAATGCTTTGGGTGAAATACCCTTTTTTGAGGATGAATCTGATTATGGCATGGAGTGTTTTTACTTTCGTAATGGAACTGGCATTGTTAAGGATTACAATGAGGAACAGTATTGTTGCGTAGATTCAAATACCATGAAAATGGAAGTGATTACGACTAAATTTGTTGGTAGAGAAATTCCAGCGGACAGTACAATCAGTTTGCAATACAGTAACAATTTACTGTTTGCGCTTGTAAAGATCGAAACCTCAGAAAATTTATTGTTTGCTGAAAAATGTTGATGGTTTCTGAAGTATTCTGCTGTTTATCGGCAATTCTGCGATAAAAAACGCACCATTTTCAAAAGTTTCTGCCTCCATACGATGGGTTTAGTAGCAACCATCATTAAAAAAAGTTTAGTGACCATTCTAGTGGTCGCTTTATTTGTTTTCAGCTAGTTCTTGCCTAGCAACTAATTGAATAGAATGTCCTAAGGAGTGGTGAAATTGTCGCGCGATCCTTCATTCTTCATGAATTCATTCGTAAGACTTCTTTATCACTTCATGGAGTAATTGGTCATCAGACTTCATTTAGTTTTGAATGACTTGAAAGGGGAATTATATGAATTTTCAAATTAGAAAGGTCGCGGTTCTTGGGTCAGGCGTGATGGGCGCAGGAATTGCAGCTCTTCTCACTAATGTTGGCATTCCAGTTCGCCTCTTAGATATGGTGCCACAGTCAATCACCAAAGACGAACAAGATCGTGATTTGTCGCTTGCCCATAAAGAAGTGCGCAATCGTTTTGCGGCACAATCTTTGGTAAAACTGAAACGCCAAAAACCAGCGCCACTTACCTCATTGAAAAACGTAACGCTTA
The DNA here is from genome assembly GCA_031554275.1 of Caryophanales bacterium. Taxonomy (GTDB): domain Bacteria; phylum Bacillota; class Bacilli; order JARBTR01; family JARBTR01; genus JAVBKB01. Next base: position 2,036 of record JAVBKB010000201.1, read on the forward strand.
TCGAAATCGGGAATTTTGAAGATGATATTCACCGGATCGCGGATTGTGATTGGGTGATTGAGGCAGTTGTTGAAAACTTACCAATTAAGAAGCAGATTCTATCACAGGTTGACCAATTTCGTAAGCCAAATTCAATTATTAGTTCCAACACTTCTGGAATCTCAGTCAATGCGATGGTTGAGGACCGCACTGCAGATTTCTGTGCACATTTCTTAGGCACACATTTCTTCAATCCACCACGCTATTTGAAATTGCTCGAATTAATTCCAACAGCTACAACCAATCCAGCAGTCACACAATTTATGCAGTCTTTTGGTGAAGATGTTCTAGGAAAAGGGATTGTCATTGCGAAAGATACACCAAATTTTATCGGCAATCGTATCGGCACCTACGGCATGATGCTAACCATTCAACAGATGCTTGAGAGTAACCTAACAATCGGTGAGGTTGATTCGCTAACGGGTAAATTAATTGGGCGTCCAAAAAGCGCTACTTTCCGCACGTTGGATGTGGTTGGACTTGATACCTTTTCATTTGTGCTACAAAATCTGTTGGAGCACTTGCCAGATGAGCGAGCGATGTTTATCCAGCCAGCATTTATGCAGGAAATGCTTGTGGATGGCAAAATCGGTAGTAAAGCAGGGCGTGGTTTTTATAAGAAGCAAGGTGGAGAAATCCTTGAGTGGGATTGGCAATCTGGTTTATATGTCGCAACAAAAACCTGTGATTGCCCTTCCGTGAAGCTGGCAAAGCAGGAAAAGGATTTCGCAAAGAGAATTCGCAATATTGTGGCTGCGGAAGACCAAGCAGGCCGCTTTCTGTGGTCTATTCTGTCAGGTCTATTGCTCTATACAGCGAACCATGTCAATGAGATTGCCGATGACATTGTGGCAATTGACCGAGCAATGAAATGGGGTTTCGGCTGGGAATATGGTGTCTTTGAAATTTGGGATGCTTTAGGACTGCAAGATAGTGTTGCCAGAATGGAAGAGGAAGGCCATAAAGTGCCGGAATGGATTAAAGACATGATACATAATGGGCAATTTCAATTCTATCAAGACGATGAACACTATTTTCCGACAAAGGGATATTTGCCGACACCAAAGGATGCAAAGCAAATCGATGTGGATGATCTAACCGTGATTTTCGAAAACAATGGCGGCAGATTGCTAGATATGGGCGATGGCATTGCCATGCTTGATTTTTGCTCACCGAACAATGCAATCGGAATTGACTTTATGGACATGATAGTCCGTTCTGCCCAGGAAGTTGATAGCAATTACCGTGGGCTAGTCATTGGTAACCAAAGTAACAACTTCTGTGTTGGTGCAAACCTAGCACTCATGCTTTTAGCAGCCCAAGATGAAGATTCATACGAAATTGACCGGATGATTCACAAATTTCAACAGGCTACGATGGCGATTAAATACTGTGCAAAACCCGTAGTAACTGCGCCCTACCAAATGACTCTTGGAGGAGGCGCTGAACTTTGCCTCCCAGCTGCATACAGACAAGTGTCCTCTGAAACCTACATTGGATTAGTGGAAGTTGGTGTCGGTCTCATCCCAGCAGGCGGTGGCTGTAAGGAATTATATTGTAAAAACCTTTCTGCTGCTGGTAGTGAAAATGTAGATTACCTGAAAATCGCTACCCGTACATTCGAAACGATTGCGCTTGCAAAAGTATCTGCATCTGCAGCAGAAGCGCATGAAAATGGTTATGTTTCACCAAGCGATGGTGTGAGCATGAACCAAGATCACCTGCTTTATCATGCCAAAAAAGCTGCTCTATTCTTAGCAGATAAAGGGTATCAAGCGCCTGTGCGTTCATTGATTCCAGTAGCTGGCGAAACTGGATTCGCAGCAATGTTAATGAGTGCAAAGATGATGCATACGGCTGGGCATATTTCGGATCATGATTATCTCATTGCAGAAAAGTTAGCAACAATTATCTCTGGCGGACAATTACCATATGGCACAGGTGTTTCTGAACAATACCTCTTAGATTTGGAACGCAAAGCGTTTTTGGAATTAATTATGGAACCCAAAACGCAGGCGAGAATGCAACATATGTTATTGACGAAAAAACCTTTGAGAAACTGAAGCAAGTGAAAATTTTAAATAACAACATATAAAATTAAGGAGGTTTCTCATTGAAGGAAGCTGTAATTGTTGCAGGCGCTCGGACACCAATTGGAAAGGCAAGAAAGGGTTCACTTGTTACTGTTCGCCCTGATGATCTTGGTGCACTTTGCATTCAGGAAACAATTCATCGCGCGAAATATTATGAAGATGATATCGACGATCTCATCATGGGATGTGCAATGCCAGAAGCGGAGCAGGGATTAAATGTTGCCCGACAAATTGGAGCATTGGCAGGACTACCTGATACAGTGCCAGCAATTACTGTGAATCGCTACTGTTCATCAGGTTTACAAGCAATTGCTTACGGGTCAGAACGGATCATGTTAGGTCATGCAAGTACAGTTCTTGCGGGCGGCGTGGAATCTATGAGCATGGTGCCGATGATGGGGCATGTTGTAAGACCGAATCACCGTCTTGTAGAAAATGCACCAGAATACTATATGAGCATGGGACACACAGCTGAGGAAGTTGCGAAACGGTATGGGATTACCCGTGAAGAGCAGGACCAATTCGCAGCTTGGAGTCACCAAAAAGCAGACGTTGCACAGCTCCATGGTTTATTTGAAGCGGAAATTGTTCCAGTAGAAGTACTAAAGCGCTTTGTAGATGAGCGAAATCAACTGCAAGAAACGCGGGTTACTTTTTCCAAAGATGAAGGAATTCGACCAGAAACGTCCATCGAAACACTTGCACAATTAAAACCAGCATTTTCGTTACATGGAACAGTGACAGCTGGAAATGCATCGCAAATGAGTGATGGTGCAGCTGTAGTTATGGTAATGGAAAAGGAGAAAGCAATCAGTATTGGGCTTTCACCTATCTTGAAATTTAGATCATTTGCTGTTGCAGGGGTAGCTCCCGAAGTGATGGGGATTGGACCAGTAGAAGCAGTGCCAAGAGCTTTAGCACTGGCAGGTTTGTGCATTGAGGATATTGGGATTTTCGAATTAAATGAAGCATTTGCATCGCAGTCCATCCAAGTGATTCGAGCACTTGCACTTGATGAGGAAAAAGTTAATGTGAACGGTGGTGCAATCGCATTAGGGCACCCACTGGGATGCACGGGTGCAAGGCAGACGTTAACATTGATGCATGAAATGCGTCGACGCAACCTACAATTTGGAGTTGTCACGATGTGTATTGGTGGCGGAATGGGTGCAGCAGCAGTGTTTGAACTGTTACACATATAGAAATGACGAAAAAAGTTGGAATGAGAGTTGATTTTCGGTTTGCTGTGGGTTGACAAAAGCGGTGATGCTTTTTCAAGTGCCTTGAATGTAAAGTAATGCTTTTCGCAGTGGATTGATGTGAGCCTTGATGACAATTTCGGCTTGGAAGACAAAGCAGATGTTTCGAGGCTTGACATGCCTAATCACTTGGTAAGGCGAACTAATCACAAAAAAATATCAGGAGGATCTTTACGTGACAAGAGGCGGGGAATTTTTAATCAAACAGTGTAATGCCAATGAAGTTTTCACTCCTGAAGATTTCACAGAAGAACAGCAGATGATTGCACTTTTGACAGAGGATTTCGTGCAAAATGAAGTTGTTCCAGAATTAGAACATCTTGAGAATCATGAGTTCGATCGGACAGTGCGTCTTTTGAAGGCAGCAGGTGATTTAGGCTTGCTTTGTGCTGATATTCCAGAGGAGTATGGCGGAATGGGCTTAGACAAAATTTCGTCTGCTTTAATTGGTGAGAAAATGTCATGCGGAGGTGGCGGTTTCTCTTTATCTCATGGGGCACATGTTGGAATCGGGTCACTGCCCATTGTGCTTTTCGGTAATGCGGTACAAAAAGAAAAATATTTGCCGAAGCTTGCAACAGGCGAACTACTTGCTGCATATGCACTCACAGAGCCAGGGTCTGGATCTGATGCACTTGCAGCAAGGTCAACTGCTGTTTTAAATGAAGCTGGCACACATTATCTCCTGAATGGCGAGAAGCAGTGGATCACTAATGCAGGGTTCGCAGGAGTCTTTATCGTTTATGCGAAAGTTGATGGTGTACAATTTACTGCTTTTATTGTAGAAAAGGATTTTGAAGGTGTCGCAGTTGGGGTTGAGGAGAAAAAGATGGGTATTCGCAGTTCTTCAACTCGAACTCTTATTCTACAGGATGTCGCAGTACCAGTTGAGAATGTCTTGGGCGAAGTTGGTAAGGGTCACCGAATTGCCTTCAATATTTTGAATATTGGCAGATATAAGCTAGCAGTTGGTGGTGTTGGTGCTGCGAAACGAGCTTTGGCTTGTACACTAAGTCACGTGACAGAGCGAAAGCAATTTCAAACGCGAATTGCTGATTTCAATTTAACAAGAGAGAAGTTAGCTACAATGGCTAGCAGAATTTATGCGGCCGAAAGTGCTGTCTATCGTACAATTGGTAACTACGATGAGCTTGCTTCACAGAAAGAGGCAGATCCAATTGCATCTATTGCTGAGTATGCAATTGAATGCTCGTTGAATAAAGTGTTTGGTACAGAAATGTTAGATTATGTGGTAGATGAGGGTGTGCAGTTGCATGGAGGTTACGGTTTCATGGAGGAATATGAAATCGAGCGTCTATATCGTGACTCACGCATTAACCGGATTTTTGAAGGAACGAACGAAATAAATCGCTTACTCATTCCGGGCACGTTAGTAAGACGTGCGCTCAAGGGGGAGCTGCCTTTATTTCAACATGCGCTAGCGTTGCAACAGGAGTTGATGACCTATCTGCCAGAAGAAGCTGGAGATCATGTTTTGGCGCAGGAAATTCAACTTGTTGCGAACACCAAAAGAATTGGTTTGTTACTTCTCGGATTAGTTGCCCAAAAGTATGGGCAGACACTTGAGAAAGAGCAAGAGATATTGGTCAATATCGCAGATATACTTACCAATGCCTATGTCATGGAAGCAGTTGTCTTGCGGACGGAAAAGGCATTGGCGACTCTTTCAGAGGCAGCGTGTCAGCAGAAACTGTTATATACACAAATATTTTGTCAGGAAGCATTTGCAAAGGTTGAAGCAGATGCCAGAGAAACCCTACTAGCAGTTGAAGAAGGGGATGCACTACGGTTGATGCTTTCCACATTACGAAAGCTGACACGTTATACCCCGTCAAATTTAGTAGCAGTAAAACGAGATGCAGCACAAAAGCTTGTTGAGAAGAAAAGCTACAGCTGTTGAATAAAGTTTCACTTATGCTATTGTCCAATAAGGATGGAATTTCAGGATAAGAGGATCGCTGTTTTAAAACTTCCAATTACAAAACGAACCCCAAATGACCTATTCGGCATTTGTGGTTCGTTTGAATACGGTAGTACAATTTTCACTGCAGAATTCATATGAATTAACCTTTATTCACAAGTTTCCTTGCTTTCTCGGTATTTGCAAAATGCCATTTCGTTATGTTTTTCAATGTGCTTTCGCCATATGACTGGATCACATCAGCCGCAAATTGGTCAACTTTGGCACCAGCACCCTTTGGTACGAGGTTGTTAACATTATCACCTATTAATGCCATGTGTTTGAGAAATGCAGCGCGAGCTAGGATCGATGCAGTCGCAACTGCTATTGAAATGCTTTCTGCTTTCGTTACGAAATAGACCGGCGGTTTGCGATTTCTTGGTGTTTTTGTATGTGCGAAATACACTTCTGGAAGGCAGAATTGATCGATGAGAATCGCTTCAACTGATTCCTCAGGAAGTTTCTTTAATAAGTTCTGAAATGCTTTCTCATGAAGCACAGCTTTTAGTTTTCCTTGCGTGTAGCCCTTTGCTTGCATTTCATTATATTTCTCGTTTCCCAGTACCAGCAGACTAAATGGAATGCTTGGTTTCAAGTACTTTGCCATTTCAATTATTTGCTTATCAGATAAAAGCTTGGAATCACGAACTCCTATTTCTAGAAGCTTTGGTATCCATGCTTGATCAACATAGGCAGCAGCAACGGTTAATGGACCGAAGTAATCACCTGATCCAGCTTCGTCGGTGCCAATATGCGATAATTCACCAATATTTGCAGGAGGGGAATAGGGATGGTCATTTACAGGTGATGGGGAAGTCGACTTAGCGAGAGGAGCTACTCCACCTTGCCAAAATGCTGACTCGTTTAATGCATCGATGCCCTGAAACATCACTTTAGCAGACTTGGTGTAAGCCGTAATCGTGACACTCTTTAATTTAGCCTGGAAAAGCGCGCCAGTTGGCGGATTTGAAACTGAATGGGGCAAATAATACTTTGCCATTTTCTCAAGTGTTTGCTTTGGGTATACTTTCACTACTAGATTTGTCATTCTTATTTACTCCATAATGTCATTCTTATTTATTTGTAATGACGCCTTATTCACTTGAATTATCGTTCTCTCTTACTCCTTATGGACGTACTTATTCAAGATTTGTCATTCTTATTTACACTGTATATTCCATTTGGTGAAACTTTTTGATATGATTATAGAGTTAACAAATTTCGATGAGGTGGGCGTAATGACAAACAATAAGAAAAATCGTATCACTGTCGAGATTTATGGTCAACAATATACGATTATTGGATCTGAGCCAAGTGAACATATTCGTTTTATTGCACACGTTGTTAATGACAAAATGAAAGAAATTCATGCCACAAATCTTAGTTTGGACTCAACTAAGGTTGCCGTGTTAACTGCCGTTAATGCTACACATGAAAACATCAAAATGCAAGAAAGAATTACAGAGTTAGAGCATGAAATTGAATTTTTGAAAAGTAGAGGTTAAATATGTTATCAATTATTTTAGTAATAATTATGGTTGTTGGATTTATTGTTGGATTTCGAAGAGGTTTGTTTTTGCAATTCATTCATATGGTTGGGTTTATCATCGCATTTATTGTGGCAAGAGTATTCTACCAACCACTCAGTGAGAAAATCACGATGTGGATTCCTTTTCCAACAGGAAGCTCGCATGCTACACTACAAATGTTATTTGATCGCCAAGAGGTAGAGGAAGCCTATTATCATGCATTGGCATTTGTAGCGATATTCATAGCTGTCAAGATTATTTTGCAAATCATTGTCTCCTTACTAGATTTCCTAGCTTCATTCCCACTGTTAAAGGGATTTAATCATATCCTTGGTGGCATACTAGGATTTGTTGAGTTTTACACAATTTTGTTCTTTTTAGTCTCAATTGCTGCAATGATTCCTGTTGCAACAATTCAGAACTTTATACAGGGTTCATCTATTGCGAAGAAAATGATTACAGACACACCGTTTCTTAGTAATTTGATCCAATCATTGTGGTTCTGATAATTACAGCTCCTTTATGAGGTGCTCGGGCTTCCTCTAGAAGCGAACATGAAAACATCTCTGAATGCTACATTCGAGGGTTTTTTCATATCGTTTCTAGGAAGTCCTTTATTTATTTAAAAAGAAAGGGTATTGAAGCATAATGAATGCGAAAATATTTCGTACACTAGAGTTTGATAAGGTCATAGAGCAGCTTGCAAAATATGCATCATCTAGTTTGGGTGCAGATAGATGCAAGCAATTAGTGCCAATGTCTGATTTTGAATCAGTACTAACTGCCCAGCAGGAAACTGATGAAGCTGCAAAAATGTATCGATTGAAAGGACATGTACCTCTCGGGGGTATTTGTGATATCCGAGCACATCTAAAGCGATCAGAAATTGGTGGTATGCTAAACCCACATGAATTAATGGAAGTAGCAAATGTACTGCGTTCTGCAAGTAACTTGATCAAGTTTTTTGGTGGTTTTGAAGAAAATGAAGTGGAATTACCCATTTTGTTAGCTTATAAAAATTGTCTCGAAGTACCAAAAACTTTAGTCAATTCGTTAATAACTGCGATCGGTGAGAATGGTGAAGTACTGGATTCAGCCAGTGAAACATTACGTCAGCTACGTCATAAATTGCAATCTGATGAGGTTCGGGTTCGTGAGAAGCTAGATAGTATGCTTAGATCGTCTAGTGTGCAGAAAATGCTCTCGGATGCGATCGTGACGATCCGAAATGATCGTCTAGTGATTCCAGTTAAGCAGGAATACCGGGCTCGATTTGGCGGTAATATACATGATCAATCTGCGTCAGGGCAGACCTTGTTTATTGAACCGCAAGCAATTTTACAATTGAATAATGCATTACAAGAAGTTCGAATCAAAATCCAAGCCGAAATTGAAAAGATTCTCTACCAATTATCAGCTTTAGTTGCTGAGCATAAGGAAATCTTGCAATTGAATGTCGAAATGCTTGGGAAAATAGATTTTGCGTGTGCAAAAGCAAAGCTTGGCAAAGCGATTAAGGGTTCAATGCCGAAAATGAATGATCAAGGGATCATTCGATTGAAGAAAGCCAGACATCCTTTCATTGCAGAGTCAGAAGTAGTAGCCAACGATTTTGTCATCGGGGAGAACTATACAACAATTGTGATTACTGGTCCGAATACTGGTGGGAAAACGGTTGCCTTGAAAACGGTTGGCTTGTGCACTCTAATGGCGATGGCGGGGTTACAAATTCCTGCTATGGATGAATCAGAGGTTGCAGTCTTTGATCATGTATTTGCTGATATTGGTGATGAGCAATCTATTGAGCAGAGCTTAAGTACTTTCTCCTCACATATGGTGAATATTATTGGTATTCTCGATCAATTAGATCATAAATCATTGGTGCTATATGATGAATTAGGTGCTGGAACTGACCCTGGTGAGGGTGCTGCACTGGCTATTGCCATCCTAGATGAATCGACTAACAGAGGGGCAAGAGTAATTGCAACAACACATTATCCTGAGCTTAAAGCTTATGGGTATAATCGAGAAAATGTGATGAATGCCAGCGTCGAATTTAATGTAGAGACACTTAGCCCCACTTTCAAACTGTTAATTGGTGTCCCAGGCAAGAGTAATGCCTTTGAAATATCCCGTAAATTGGGGTTGAGTGAGCGACTTATTGAAAATGCCAAGCGAATGATTGGGACGGACACTAACACCGTTGAGAATATGATTGTTGCACTTGAAAAGGCACGTAAACAGGCAGAAGCTGAAGAGTTGGAAGCAAATCGATATCTACTCGATGCTGAGAAGCTTAAAGCGGATTTGCAGCTTGAATTAACCAAGTACTATGATCAAAAAGAAAAATATTTTGAAACAGCAAAGACAGAAGCAACAAACATTGTTGAAAAGGCAAAACGTGAAACAGATGAGATCATTAAAGAATTACGCAAATCACAATTGCAGCAAGCAACTGCAACTGCAACAGAGCAGGAAATTAGTCAAGCAAGAAAGAAATTAGAGGCAGCGAAACCGAATCCGCTACCAAGTGTACCAAAACCTCAGAAAAAGAAACAAAAGATACTTATTGGCGATGATGTAAGAGTGATTTCGCTCAATCAGAAGGGGATTATTTTGGAGCAAGCTTCGGAAGATGAGTGGCTTGTACAGCTAGGGATCATGAAAATGAAGGTTGCAGAAAAGGATATTGAAAAGCTACAAGCTGCGAAGAAGGTTGAGTTTCGCCATGTTACAACGGTAAAGGGAAAGGATGCTCCTGTTACCTTCGAGTTAGATTTGCGCGGAGAACGATACGAAGATGCGCTCATACGAGTTGAAAAGTTTCTCGATGATGCACTGCTAGCGAATTATCCGAGGATTTCGATCATTCATGGTCATGGCACTGGTGTACTTCGACAAGGTGTGCGCAAGTATTTACAGAAACACCGTGCTGTCAAAAATATTCGTTTTGGCGGTCAAGGCGAGGGTGGAATGGGTGTTACAATCGTTGAACTTTGATAAATTCAAGAGCTTTGATGAATTATTTCAAGAGCTTTGATAGTTTATTTCAAGAAATCTCAATAAATTTTTCAAAAACACTTTGGCAATAGTGTACCGAGCACAAAGTCCATATTTGTAGAATGGTGAAGAATTATTTGTTATGATGAAAAAGAATAGCAAAATCTCTTTAAATGGAGGTTTCATCATGGAAAAACTTGCAAAATGGCTGTTTGTCTTGTGTGGAATTTTTCTTGTGGCTGGTATCATCTATTGGATGACTTGCGGCTGAAGCGGCTGATTATCCAGGAGGTTCCTGGATTCGCACATGAAATAGTTTAGAAGGGATAATCCTGATTTTAGTGATAGTAGCCGATCAAAGGCTGCTGATTAAATTAGAATCAGGATTAACTAAACCCTTATCGAAAAAAACAAATCTGATATTCATTCAACATTTTGAATATAATGAAGGAAAAACACTTAGAGAAGCTGGTGATATGATGCCAAATAAAGTTGAGAATGTACTGATCCCATCCTTATTTCAAACTTTGCAAACTCCAAGTTTTGTGACGATTAGTACAGTTGATTTTGAAACTGGTGGTCCAAATGTTACTGCAATCAGCTGGATTTTGGCTAAATCTGATCAATTGCTCCTTTTTGCCATTGATAATAGATCAAGAATCATGAATAATATGAAGAGTAACAATCAACTTGTTGTCACATTGTTTGCTGAGGAATCAGTTTATGCTATAACAGGTACAGCGACAGTGCTCACAAATAAATTAAATGATGTCCCATTAAAACTTGCATTACTGCAAATTGATATTCAAGAGGTGCGGGATGTAATGTTTTATGGATCAAAGATTGTTAGTCAACCAAGTTATGATAGAATATATGATAAGAAGTCAGCAGATAAATTGGATCAACAAGTGATTTCAGCTATCTGGAATTTCAAGTGATAAGAAGGAGTTTTTCATCGTGGCAATTGAAGTATCAAAGGCAATGAAGGAAAAGGCACATGCCCAAATCAAAGCAGATGCAGATAAAATCTATCAACTTATTCTGGTTCAATTAGAACATTTGACATTACCACAGTGTCCTTTCTACGAGGATGTTTTAGATACGCAAGTGTATGGTCTTTCAAAAGAGATCGAGTTCGCTGTTGCAATGGAGTTAATTGAGGAACAAGAAGGTAAAGAGATTGTTGATTTCTTAGAGCAAGAGCTATCGACATTGTTTGAACAATCCTTGGAGCCACCCAACACGACTCAATGATGTACGGCTTTTTCAAAATGACTCATCATACTCAGATTTCTTTTGTGCTGTGAAAAAGCGCCGAATGAAATTTGAGTTTTTTTATACTGAAATGGTTGTCGATATGATAAGATAATTTAATCTAAGTACTGACCTGATTTTCGAAAAGAACGGTAAATGGATTGGTGAAAACACCAATTTAACAGTGTCAATGTTTCTTTTACATATTCCAGATAAGTTTCAAAGCAATTTGCATATCGAACTTTTTTTGAGAATGAGGATGCGCTGAAACTTTTTTTGTTACCAAACAGAATAGTCATTTTGAATATCAATTTTTTAAAAAGGAAGAGCTAAATGAATTTAAGATGGAAGTCATTTGACGTAACACTAATTGTTGTACCCATAGTACTTAGCATATTTGGACTGGTCATGGTGTATAGTGCGAGTATCTATTCAGCAACTGAAAGACACGAAGTGGAAAGTGAGCACTTCTTTATGAAGCAATTATTAGCGCTTTCAGTGAGTCTTGTTGTGTTCTTCATCGTGATGAATTTTAATTATAAAGTGCTCAAGTCAAGCTTTTTTCAAATTCCAATGGTTATTGGGGCAATCACAATCTTATTGGTTGTCGATCAATTTGGTGCTGTAAAGGGTGGAGCGAGAAGTTGGTTTGACTTTGGACCAATCAATTTCCAACCTGCAGAATTTTGTAAAATTATTATTATTCTCTATTTGGCTTCGGTCTTTCATAAAAAGCAGAAACGAATTAATGATTTGGGCAAATCTTTAATGCCTCCGGTCTTTATCCTACTTACAATTGCTTTCCTGATTATCCTACAGCCTGATTATGGGACGGCAGCGATTATCCTGGCGATTGGTTTCTTTATCATCATTTGTTCTGGAATGAATTGGTTCAAAATATCCATCATTCTAGCGACCTGCGTCTTGCTAGTTGGATTGGTGATTGGTGCAATTATCAAGTACCCTGAGAAAATCCATTTTTCTGAAGAAAAGCAGAAGCGGATCACCGGATACTTACATCCCTTTGAAAATGAACGTGATGATGGATTTCAGCTGATTGGTTCTCTGTATGCAATTGGTTCTGGAGGAATGACAGGAGTTGGCTTTGGAGAAAGTGTTCAAAAGCTAGGTTACCTGCCTGAAGCACATACGGATGCTATTATCGCTATCATCGGTGAAGAATTTGGCTTTGTTGGAGTTGCTTTTGTAATCCTTTGTTTAGCTACAATTGTAATCAAGGGTATACTCATTGCGATAAGGTGTAGGGACCCATTCGGTAGTATGATTGCTGTCGGAGTTTCCTCGATGATTGGAATTCAGGCATTTATCAACCTTGGAGGAATGTCAGGCCTCATTCCGATAACTGGCGTGACGTTGTCATTTGTGAGTTATGGTGGAACGTCTTTATTGCTTACCTTTGTTTCAATAGGATTATTGGTCAATGTATCGATGCAAAGCGATCGAAAAAGATTACTATCACTTCAAAGATCAAAAAAAATATAATAAATTTTTATGACAAATCTGAACTTTATTTCGCAAGTTCGGATTTTTTTTGTATAATAAAAGTAGTATGTAATAAATCGATGATTAAGCCATACTAATTTAACTATAAAGGGGATAATGTTAACGGATGAGGAAGATCACAAAGCTTTTAGCAGCGAACCGCGGCGAAATAGCCATTCGAATTCTACGAGCAAGTTCAGATTTGGGTATCAATACGGTTGCTATCTATTCCAAAGAAGATGAAATTTCATTACACCGATTTAAAGCTGACGAATCCTATCTGATTGGCGAAGGTAAGAAACCAATAGATGCGTATCTAGATATTGATGGAATAATAGAAATTGCCAAGGACACTGGTTGTGATGCTATTCATCCGGGTTACGGCTTTCTTTCAGAAAATATTCACTTTGCACAGAAATGTGAAGAAGCGGGAATTATCTTCGTAGGTCCGAAAACTAAACATTTAGATATGTTTGGGGACAAAGTGAAAGCGAAGGAACAGGCAATTCTTGCGAAAATACCAACAATTCCAGGCAGTGATGGTCCTGTAACGAATATTCAGCAAGTAAAGGATTTTGGGGAGCAGCATGGCTATCCAATCATCATTAAGGCCACTCTAGGTGGTGGCGGCCGTGGTATGCGGATTGTCCATGATGCCGCTGGGGTAGCTGAAGCATTTGAACGTGCTAAATCAGAGGCGAAAGCTTCATTTGGTAATGATGAAGTCTATTGTGAACGATTTGTTGAGAATCCTAAGCATATTGAAGTACAAATTCTTGGCGATGAGCATGGGGAAATGGTTCATTTATTTGAGCGCGATTGCTCTGTGCAGAGACGTTACCAAAAAGTAGTAGAAATTGCTCCGTGTCATTTTATCTCAAATGATTTAAGACAACGGATTTGTAATGCAGCCTTGCAATTGATGAAGAAAGTAGAGTATGTGAATGCAGGGACTGTTGAGTTTCTTGTATCTGGCGACAATTTTTATTTCATTGAGGTGAACCCGCGCGTACAGGTGGAGCATACGATCACAGAGATGGTTACTGGGATAGATATTGTTCAGTCGCAAATCAGGATTGCTGAGGGTCATGGTCTTCATGGGAATGTCGTCAATATTCCACGACAAGATGATATTAAGATTAATGGGTTTGCAATTCAATGTCGAATTACAACTGAAGATCCTACGAATAATTTTTTACCAGACGCTGGGAAAATCATTGCCTATCGTTCATCTGGTGGGTTTGGCGTTCGATTGGATGGTTGTATGGGATATGCGGGCGCTGAGATTAGTCCCTACTATGATTCGCTACTTGTGAAGCTGTCAATTTGGGGTATGAGTTTCGAACAGACCGCTGCCAAAATGAGACGTTGCCTTTCTGAGTTTCGCATTCGAGGCATCAAAACAAACATTCAGTTTCTAGAGAATGTTTGTAAACATAAAGATTTTATTTCTGGTAATTATGACACATCATTTATTGATAAAACACCAGAATTGTTTGACTTTTATACAAAGAAAGATCGTGGTACGAAGTATTTATCATACATTGGAAATATCACTGTGAACGGCTTCCCTGGCATTAAAAAGTCGGAAAAACCTGATTTCGCAGTTCGTTATCCGGAATTCGACAAAAACACTCCAATCCCGGCTGGAACAAAGCAAATTCTCGAACAGGAAGGTCCAGAGGGTGTTGTTAATTGGATCAAGAAGCAAGAGCGAGTTCTCATAACGGATACGACATTTAGAGATGCTCACCAATCATTGTTAGCAACTCGTATGCGTTCAAAGGATATGCTTAATATTGCGCAACAAACTGCAACAATGCTTCCAAACTTTTTCTCGATGGAAGTGTGGGGTGGGGCAACCTTTGATGTTGCATACCGATTCCTCAAAGAAGATCCTTGGGAACGGTTGCGTAAGATTCGTGCACAGATTCCAAATCATTTATTGCAAATGCTTTTCCGAGGCGCAAATGCCGTTGGATATGCGAATTACCCGGATAATGTCATCCGAGAATTCATTAAGCATGCAGCTGAAAATGGAATGGATATTTTCCGGATTTTCGATAGCTTGAACTGGATCAAGGGGATGGAAGTAGCAATTGATGCGGCACGAAACGAGAACAAGATTGCTGAGGCATCCATTTGTTACACAGCAGATTTATTAGATTCATCTAGACCAAAGTACAACATTGACTACTACAAAAAAATGGCGAAGGAATTGGAGGCATGTGGAGCACACATCCTTGCAATTAAAGACATGGCTGGTTTGATTAAGCCGGAAGCTGCCTATAGACTTGTTTCAGAGCTGAAGGAAACAGTATCCATCCCAATTCATTTGCATTCGCATGATACAAGTGGCAATGGAATCATGATGTATTCTCGAGCAATTGATGCAGGAATTGATATCATAGATACAGCACTTGGGGCAATGTCAGGTATGACATCGCAACCTAGTTTGAATTCGCTATACTACGCAATGAATCACCATCCAAGACAACCAGTAGTGAATATTCAAGCTGCTGAGCAACTTTCGTATTATTGGGAAGATGTACGAAAATACTATTCATCGTTTGAATCTGGCATGATGGCACCACACTCGGAAATTTATGTGCATGAAATGCCTGGTGGACAGTATTCTAATTTACAGCAACAAGCCATCGGCTGTGGTTTGGGTGATCGCTTTGAAGAAGTTAAGGAAATGTATACGAAAGTGAATTTAATGTTTGGTGATATTGTTAAGGTAACACCATCCTCCAAGGTTGTTGGAGATATGGCATTATTCATGATTCAAAATAATCTTTCTGAGGAAAAAATCCTTCAATCTGGAGATTCTATTAGCTTTCCAGACTCTGTAATTGAAATGATGGAAGGCTATCTAGGGCAACCTGAGGGCGGCTGGCCAAAAGCTGTTCAAAAGGCTATCCTGAAAGATATCAAACCGTTTGTTACACGACCGGGTGAACATATGCCACCAATTGATTTTGAAGCAGTGAAGAAGGAATTGACGGAAGCCATTAAACGACCAGTAACAATGGACGATGTTCTTGGTTACATTATGTATCCGAAAGTATTTAAAGAGTATGCACTTATTCATGAATTATTTGGGGATATTTCACTCTTAGATACGCCTACTTATCATCACGGAATGAAGCTTGGTGAAAAGATTTCCTTGGAGCTTTCAAAAGGAAAAACAATAGAAATTGTGCTTAGTTCAATTGGACATGTCAAAGATGATGCGACAAGAACATTGTATTTTGAACTAAATGGTCAGTCACGACAAATTCGTGTGAAAGATAATAGCGTGAAGTCGACTGTTGTCACTAAGGTAAAGGCTGATCCAGAAGATCAAGCACAAATTGGTGCAACAATGCCAGGAGTGGTTCTGAAAGTACTGGTTGAAAAGGGTCAGAAGGTTGAGAAGGGTCAAAATCTTATTGTTACCGAAGCAATGAAGATGGAAACAACTGTTCAAGCACCTTTCAATGGTATCGTAGAGCAGCTTTACGTTTCAAATGGCGAAGCTATTCAAACAGGAGACTTGTTGATAACTCTTGAAAAAGCATAAGTAGTTGAAAAAAAGATGCGGAATCATTTCGCATCTTTTTTGGTGCTTCAAAATCAACTTATCCGTTTTCAAAATTCTAGTCGTGAGACAATAATGCCTCTTCCTGATTCCATAAAGATAACGAAATAAGCTAAACTACGTCAACCACAAAGATAGGATTTCTTTGTTATCTTTTATATGGAATCAGGGAGCAGTTCTATTTTTCATCTTTCGAACGAATATGATCAACATGTTTAAAGAAATCATCATTAAATACTCTAGTATTCTCATCAAAAAACATGTCAATGACTTTGTTTTTTTCAACAATAAAAGCATTGAGTCTCGAAGGGATTGTATCTTCCTCAAGTCTATTCATTAGCTCAATCAAGTAAGTATCCTCTGTTAGATTGGATGCATAAAAAAATAGATCTTGGGTTGTGACAAAGCTTGGATAATAATTCTTTTTGATCATTTCTAGGGCTTTTTCTGAGGTATAATCCACTATTTCCACTGTCTTCTTTTTTGTTTTGTCGAAGTAGAATAACGTATCCTCAACTGCTCCGAGGTACGAAATAGGTTCTTTTATACTGAGAACCATCCTATGCTTATTCGTGATAGAATCATATTCATATAGAGCCTTACCTGACCCATTACTATTGATCGTATAGAATAATTTAGCTTGAGTAGGTAATAAATGGACAAATTCTGTATCAGCACTATTCGCTGAAAAATCAGCAATCAACTTATCAGTGCCCTCTGCGCTATACAAATAAATTCTAGAAGGAACTCTAGTTGTGTAGTACATTTCCTCATTGACAACAGCTAATTCATCAAATAAATTACCTTCACTTTCGAAGTAGGTTTCCCCATCACCTCGAATAACTTTGGAATCTAAGTTTTGTAGGTCTTTTTCGTGAATCGAAAAAGTTCGTTGTGCATGATCCGTATAGTAGAAACTATTGTTCAAGAAAACTGCATGCGATACATCTTGCGAAAAGTCGGAAATCTCTGATGTGCTCAAATTGATTTTTATAACTGAAATGACTGTATTTTTGAGATACACATTATCCTGATAGACCATATAATCTATCAAGTAATTTTCTGAGGCTAATTTGATATCTCCGTACTTTGTTCTATCAAATATTAGCTTTTTGTCTTTACCATCTAAGCTCATTTGATACAGTCTAGCATCATCATCGAAAAAGATGGATTGTTCAGTTAAATAAATAGAATTAACGGAATCACTTTCTAAAAGAAGTTCATTCAAATTCGATTTCCCGCTATGTTTGACAATTCCCTTTTGTGAAACATAGTAAATAGTATCATCGTTCTCAAAAGCAGGTTTACACCATTCATATAACCGATCAGTTACTTTGATTTCATCAATAACATCTGTCTTATAAAATGAACCTTCAGAACAACCAGTAAGAAATAATGCAGCAATTAGAATAATAAATTTTTTCATATATCTCCTCGTATATCGATTATACATCATCACTCATTCTAAACAATCATACATTTAACGCATTAAATTTCAATTCGTTAAAAATATTTAATTGACTCAATTACTAATTCAAGAGTAGCTGCAAAGTGTTCAATTCTTTATCACAACATCCAGCTCAATAGTTTTTTTGGAGGAGGCTACTATTGAATCCAAATAAGATTATTTGGTGCTTTTTTAGCATGCGCTTGTGGTTTTAGAGAAAATTAAAATTTATCCAGCGTTTAGCTAGGCAATATTTACTTTCGTACCTATATATGATATATTCACTATACATTATATGAATACTAATTTATTAAACTTGGAAAATTACATAAACGGAAATTCGGAAAATTAACCTGTGAGGCACACTAAATTAAATATATTATGCCTATTAATCAATGCGAATGATTTCGCAAAAAAACGAGTTGAGAAAGATTTTTTAAAGAAATTCAGTCTGTTTGAAATAGGTAAGATCATTACAAATTATTGAAAGAATAAAAGGGGAATTTTGAATGAGACATTTTATTAAAATTAGTATTCCAATGTTATTTGTAACTGTTGCGTTACTTGCTATTGGTTTGTTCTTTGAAACTAGTTCAGTGAAAGCGGAAGTGCAACGCACATTTTCAATTGAGGGAAAAGGTGATGTCGATGCTATTGCAGCGAGTCATTATGTTTATCAGCACAGCCCATATGAGCCGACAGGATTGTATATTAAAGCAAATGAAACTGTAAATATCTATGTTGATGGTACTCAAAAAATAACAAGTTATATTGGTACGTATTCATATGATCGTGAAGTCGAAGAATCATGGGTGCTCCAACCTGGTGACAACACAATATCCTCTCCCAATGGAGGTCTATTGTACTTTAACAACAAAAATGAATCAGGATTTATTAAAGTAACGGTAAACGAAGGTGGTAGTCCTATTCCCTACTTTCAGTTAAATAAAACAACAGTAGCTGAATGGGAGCAAATGTTAGTCGAGTACCCAGATTCATATGCCGTGGAACTTAAATCTGACCGCGCCCTCATCACTGTTACCTACGCTGATGCCAAGAAGTTTTTGGGAGGAAAGGATCCAGCAGTTTTGTTAAAGAAATATGATGAGGCGATTCGGATTTCAGATGATTTTTCTGGTCTTTCTGTAAAAAATACAGCACCAAATAAGTTGGATAAACATTATATCCATTTTGTTGAAGTTGATATGTCTGCCTGGATGTTTGCTACTTCGTACCGAACAGGATACTCTCATGCTGCAGTTCAATATTTGCTAGATGTGGATTCTTTCACAAAAGAGGCTTGGGGTGTTTGGCACGAGCAAGGGCATGTGCGACAAATGAACAGATGGAATTGGTCTGGATTGGCTGAGGTGACTAACAATCTTTTCACTTTACAAATTCAAACAAAGTTTGGAAATCAAAGTGCGTTAGAAACATCAGATATATATTCAAAAGTGGCCACTTACTTAAATCAACCAACAAGAGATTATAATGCGGAAACTGACCCATTGTTAAAAGTAGCCATGTTCTGGCAACTTAAACTTGCTTATGGGGAAAGTTTCTACCCTGAGCTTCATAAAATATACAGAGACATGGGTGACAGCGGCATATCCTATTATGCAACTGATGCACAGAAGATCGAAATGTTTATAACCGTATCCTCAAGAGTGGCGAAACAAAATTTAATTCCATTCTATGAAAAATGGGGATTAATTGTAACACCAGAAACGAGACAAAAAGTAGAAGCTTTAGGGCTACCATTATTAACAGAGCCAATTTGGGAGAGTACGGATTCCAAACCAGTCATACCGAAAATTGCTCTATACAAATCGATTAATCATGTAAAAATCGATTTGAATTCGAAAGATATTTATGTTGGATATAATAATGAAGATTTTGCTTCAGAGCATACGGGTGCATTTGTAAATGATAACTACCTCTTTGATAATCAGTTTGGGGGCTATCATTACTCATATATACGGAGCACAGATTTTGGTCGCCTTCTAAATAATAGCTATGCTAATTTAAAGGTTGGTGATGTCATTACTTTACGCCAATTTAATAATCGTTCAACACCTGAAGAGGTTGGTAGAATTACGGTTACAAATGAGATTAATGAGATCTATGTTAATAAAAAAACCATCTATGTCGGGTATAACCAAGCGTATTTTACCAAGAGTCATTTTGCAATATTTGTTAATGATGGATATTTAATGGAAAACGATCATGGCGTTTGTTACTATGCTTATGTGGCTGGAAAAGACTATGGAACGGTAGCTAGGAATTATAAACAAAATTTAAAAGTTGGTGATGTTATCACCATAAAGCAGTTGGACGGACAATCGAATCCTGAAGTAGCTAGAATGATCGTCACACAAGCGATGATACAGTAATTGCTTAATTGCGATGTTCAAATCAGAACCTCGTTAAATAGTTCGATCAAAGAATGAGGCAAGTAATCATTCCTTGATCGAACTTTTTTTGTATTTGAGAACATTCAATTAATAGGTGCCAAACATTTTGGTTCGATTTATATAGCAATGAATAATCCTAATTGTCGTTATTATTTCCCGGGTATCATTTCTTGCGAATAACGATCATTGTGAGATAACAAACAATACCAAATGTGATTGTGATGAAAAGAGAATGCGACAGCGTTATATATAGATTGACCTTCGTAACCACATTGAGAACTCCGCTTATTGCTTGTAAGCATATAAGCATAAATGCAACTGTCCAACCCCATCGAAGTACTGTCATTTCATGTTGTTTTCTCCAGAAACGAATCATCAAGGTCATTATCCAAAAGAATAGTATGACTGCAGCAACACGATGTCCTATCTGTACCCATTCAGGCAAAGTTGTAGGCATTTCCGCTCCGTTTCCTGCGAAAGGAAAGTTCAGGCAGGCAAGTGTAGCTTCCGTATGGCGAACTAGTGCCCCCGTATAAATCACCAAGTACATATAGATGAGTAATGAAATAGTATGTCTCTTAATTTGTGTTGTGATTAGTAGTTTATCAGTTCTCCATTTCATATCAATTTCAAAAATCAGCAATGTTAACAAGAACACTGCGGAGAAGGAGATTAGTGATACCCCAAAATGTAGCGCCATGATGAAATCGTTTTGTCCCCATAATACAGCTCCAGCGCCAAGTCCTGCTTGAACAAGGATAAATATCACAGAAACAAGTGCTAGAAATCTAGATTCTTTTTTATTACCCAAGTACTTCCAACTAGATATTGCCAATGTCAAAACCAGAAATCCGCCTATCAAGGTGCAAATACGATGAGACATTTCAATTATCAATTCAGGTGTGATGACATCGGGGATAATTTGCCCATTACAAAATGGCCACGAACGACCACATCCAAGTCCTGAACCAGTTTTGGTAACAAGTGCACCACCAATGAGGATAACAGTCATCACAAATGTTGTTACAACAGATAAGGGTTTCAAAAATCTTCTCATTTTCTGCGTCTCCTTTTTTGCTCAATAAATCTATTGGAATTTGTTGCTATTCAACAGAATTTATGAGATTTTGTTTAAATTTTGATTTAATTGTTAGATAACCTAAGGCATTTTTTTTGTAAAAGAAATAATTGCTAGATTATAATGTAAACCGAACGAGGATAAGCGGCTTTACTTTTACTGCAAGAGTATACTACATTTCGCTAATTTTCGTTAGTATTTTACCCTGGAGTGTCAATAAATGAAAATAGCACCTATTAATTCAGTTGAAATGAGTATAAATAGCAACAATATTCGGGTCAATC
>JAVBKB010000061.1:0-10171 GCA_031554275.1 Caryophanales bacterium
GCTGCAAAAACAGTTGGTAAAAACATTACAGAAATTAAAAGGGTTATTCCTAACATTTTCTTAATTTTTTTCATAAAAAAGCCTCCTCTTTTTTTGGGAATATAGTTCATTTTTAAGATTATCATATATTAATTGTTGAATAATGTCGTAAAAAGGCGAGTATAAGTATCTGTATTTTTATTTTTTCTTATTTTGATAATATCGGTAACTACTTGCTCTTGACTTTGCAAAGCGCATTGCTAGGCTGTCATAATTCTTTTATCTTGATAGAATCTATGACTTTATCTATTATTTTTTTCATCGTCATTAGAATAAGTCGCAGTGAAAACAGTTCCCGTTATTACTGAGTTACAGGCTGAAAGAGTTTTTTAGTTGAGATTGTGGTTGCCTGATTTTCTCGATTTTCTTTGGTGCTTCTAAATCTGTTGACACTTCCAAAAGCAGTTGATCTTGTCGATTTTTTCATAATTTATGCAAGGAAAATTAATATCCTACATTTATGCAAATTATTCTTCATCAGCATGAACCTATTTGTTTCTCTTTTTATCAGGTTAAGCCATGGGGATGGGGTCTTTCCTATGGTCGCGCAACTAATGTGCTGAAGTATAAAATATAGAGTAGAAATGGCGAGAATCCCAACCTATTTTGTCAGCAAAATCTTGCATACACCTGGTCTTCGCCTTTCCTTTCGCACGCCTAGACATTTCCTCTCAGTTCTACTCTCTATTTTTTACTGGAAAAAGGAGAAATTTAAACTTTTCTTAGTGCAAACAATTTTCAAAAACAAATGAAAATGTTAAAATAGAATAGCTATATTTAACTTGCTAAATGCTTCTCACATAAATTGGAGGTGGAATATATGAAACATGCTACCATATTCCTCAATGAAAAATCTGTACGACAAACTATCTCATTAGACAATGTGAAAAAAATGTTTCAATTGTACAAAGATAAAGCCGCTAGAACCGGTCAACAATTGTCATGGGATTATGCAGGTCATACATTTCCTTATGAAATTAAAGAAGTACAAGGGGAAAAAGGGAAAATACTTCTCTTGATTTCAGAAGAGAACAATTACAACTTAATTTTAGTTGGAGTAGGAACTACAAAGGGAAAGCGTTTTATCAGGATTACTCTTCCTAATCAATCCTTACATGGTGATCGAAACAAAGCAGTAGAGTTTTGCAAAATGTTTGGAGAGGAATTAAATGGAGAGGTTCATTTATTCAATGATCGGGTAATGTATTATTATCCAAGAAAGTAGGTGTGAGATGCTAACAGGAAAAGAAATTATTAAAGACGGGCATCCCACACTGCGTAAACGAGCAGAAATTGTTCCGATGCCACCAAGTGATGACGATAAGGAAACACTTCGTCAGATGTTAGAATTTCTGCATAATTGTCAGAAATCAGAGTTTGTAGAGAAATATAATGTTAGAACGGGTATTGGGCTTGCTGCTCCTCAATTAGATATTTCCAAAAGAATGATTGCTGTCTATATTGTTGTGAAAGATGAAGCCACGAACCATGCTTTGTTTAACCCTCGAATTGTTAGTCACTCAAATGAACTGATTTACCTATCTGGTGGAGAGGGCTGTTTGTCAGTAGATGGTGCCCACCCTGGTTTTGTTCCAAGGTTTAGTAAGGTCAAGGTGAAGGCCAACACAATTGATGGAGAAGAAATCCAACTTAGTTTCACTGGGCTCGCCGCTATCTGCTTTCAACATGAAATTGACCACTTAAATGGTGTGATGTTCTATGACCATATCGATAAGAAGGACCCTTTCAAAGTAATCGAAGGTGCACTTCCTTATACACGAGAATTAACTGACAAATAATCTAGACTAGGTAGTGAACAAGGCTAGAGCACAAAAGCCCTGATTTGCTACTAACTAGTGCCGCTACTCTGTTTGCTAATAATTGAAAACGATTCAGATGAAAAAACGATTCAGATAAAAATGAGGCTGTTCCAAAAAGTCAGGTGAAACGACTTTTTGGAACAGCCTCATTTTGTTATAAATCATTCAATAAAGCTCTTATTGCGCTGACGGTTGTGATTTAACAACATCACGAATTGCAAAGCGGTCAAAAGTAAGCTTACTACCATCTGGGCATTTGACGATTACTTTGTTATCTTCTATCGCATCAACAACTCCATGCATACCACCAATTGTTACAATCGGATCTCCAACTGCTAATGATGATTGCATTGCCTGTGCTGCTTTTTGACGTTTTTGCTGCGGACGAATTAGCAAGAAATAAATACCGCAATCATTAGTACAAAATAAATAATCATTGTTGGGTTCAATGTTTCCAACTCCTTCCTATGTAAAGAATTCTAATAGCTTTAAAAATTCGAGAATGAACTCTATGAACCATCTTACCACAACATATAGGAGTACATCAATGCTCATCTCTTTAGATTAATTACTCAGAAATTTCTTGCGTTAGCTTCATTATAGCCATATTGCTCGAAAAATTCTGTTTTGAAATCACCCAAACGATCCTCTTGAATTGCTTGTCTAATTTGCTTCATTAATTGTAGCAGAAAATATAGATTGTGGTAAGAGGTAAGGCGAATACCAAAAGTCTCCTCTGCTCGAATGAGATGTCTGATATAGGCTCTACTATAATTACGACAAGTATAACAATCACACTTTTCATCAATGGGTCCAAAGTCATGTGCGAATTTCTCGTTTTTAATCACCAAACGACCACTTGAAGTCATCAATGTGCCATTTCGTGCAATTCTAGTTGGTAATACACAATCAAACATGTCAATTCCCCGAATTGAACCGTCAATCAAGGAGTCAGGTGAACCCACTCCCATTAAATAACGGGGCTTGTTCGTTGGCAGTAGCGGTGTTGTAAATTCCAACATGCGGTTCATAATATCCTTTGGTTCACCGACTGACAAGCCACCGATTGCATAACCCGGAAAATCCAAAGAAGCAAGATCTGACGCACTTTGTCGGCGGAGTTCTTCGAACTCCCCACCTTGGACAATACCAAAGAGTCCTTGCGTTTTTGTATTGGTATGCGCCTTCAAACAACGTTCTGCCCATCTTGATGTACGCTCGACTGAACTTTTCATATATTCAAACGTAGCTGGAAAAGGTGGACATTCATCAAATGCCATCATGATATCAGAGCCAAGTGCATTCTGAATCTCGATCGCCTTTTCAGGTGAAAGGAACAATTTGTCCCCGTTTAAGTGATTTCGAAAATGAACACCTTCTTCTTCAATTTTTCGAAGGTCACTTAAACTGAAAACTTGAAATCCGCCAGAGTCTGTAAGGATTGCACCATTCCAATTCATGAACTTGTGCAAACCACCAGCTTCCCGAACAATTTCATGACCAGGTCTCAGCCACAGGTGGTATGTGTTGCTCAAAATAATATTCGCACCCATTTCACTAACTTCCTCGGGTGACATCGATTTCACAGTTGCTTGCGTCCCAACTGGCATGAAAGCCGGAGTATCAAAGCTGCCGTGTGGTGTATGCACTTTACCTAATCGCGCACCTGTTTGCTTACATGTCTTGATTAACTCATACGTAATTGCTGTCAAAATATTTACCCCAAATCAATTATTTTTGTTCGTTTTTCTTTTGCAAGAAATCTTTGCTGAAACTTGTATTTGTTAACATCGGAGCTGATTTCAAACCCTTTTGGATAAAATTATCCCCGTACTTCGCATTAAATTCATCCAATACACTTTGTAGCTTTGCCGATTGCTCCTCTATTTCGTATGTGAAGAGTTCGAGCTGTTTCAGTGCTGTTCCCTTCTCAATCACTGCCCCTGCAGTAACGCCTAACAAGCGAATGGCAGATCCATCCCAGTTGTTGAGAAAAAGCGTTTTGGCATGTTGGAACACTTCTTCCCATTTCTCGATTGGATTCACAAGTGTCATGCCTCGATTAATTGTTTGCCGATCTTTATATCGGATTGTAACATGAAGTTTCATTGCTAATAGAGATTTGTATGCCAATCTGCTTGCTAGCTTCTGTGAAAGCTTTTCAAGCACTGCTTCTAATTCCTTTTGGTTCGTAATATCCCTTGGTAGTGTCGTTGAATTACCAACACTTTTGAAATCAAAGATCGAATCCGGATCAACAGGCCGGTCATCAATCCCGTTCGCCCGGTCTACTAATCTTTTGCCAAGAACCCCCAACACCTGACCAAGTTGCCGCTCATCAGCTTTTGCAAGTTCACCAATCGTTTGGATACCAAATGTCGCAAGTTTCTCAGCTGTCTTCGCACCAACACCATGCATTTTGGTAATTTGTTCGCCCCACAATAGATGTGGCAAATCTCTTTTCCGAAGCACCGTCAACCCCATTGGTTTCTTCATATTCGAAGCCATTTTCGCTAAGAATTTATTGGGCGCTACACCAATGCTACTTGGTAAATGTAATCTTTGTAGAATTTGATCTTGGATCGATTTCACATATTGAATTGGGTCAGTTCCATAAGTGTCTGTAATGTCCACATACCCTTCATCGATTGAAACTGGCTCAACACAATCAGAATATTCACGGAGCAAATCAAACATTGCAGCAGAGGCCTGTCGATACCGATCAAAATTCGGTTCCATCACGATCAGTTTCGGACAGAGTTTCTGCGCTTCCCAAATTGGCATTGTTGTCTTCACACCAAATTTCCTAGCCTCATAACTACAAGTAATAATAATCCCGCGTCGCTCTTTGGCATTTCCTGCAATTGCAAGTGGCTTGCCCCTAAGCGCTGGATTGTGGACTACTTCAACAGCAGCATAAAAACAATTCATATCAACATGTAAAATCACGCGAGCTTGGTTCTTATTCAAATCCATTTATAACTACTCCTGAAATCAATTACAAAATTGGTCAACTGCGTTTTTCAAAAATCTATTTCGTCGAATAATGTTATCCGCATCGGCAAACCATTTGACCAACATCAAATTGCCGAATAATTTCTATTTTATCAGCATTGCATCGCCAAAACTAAAAAAGCGATATGATTCCGCAACTGCAGTCTGGTATGCATGGAGAACATTTTCTCGACCAGCGAGAGCACTCACAAGCATTATCAAGGTTGACTTGGGTAAGTGGAAATTAGTAATCATTCCGTCAATTGCTTTAAACTCATACCCTGGATAGATAAATATATCGGTCCAACCATTTGCTTCTGAAAACTGACCCTCATAGTCCCGAGCAATTGTTTCTAGTGTTCGTGTAGAAGTTGTCCCTACAGAAATAATTCTCTTCCCTGAAGCACGCACTTGATTCAGCATCTGAGCTGTTTCGGCACTCATTGTGTAGTACTCGGAATGCATTTGATGTTCTTCAACCGTCTCAGCAGAAACTGGACGAAATGTTCCCAATCCGACATGCAGAGTAATTGTTGCTATCTTGATGCCTGCTGTAACAAGTTCAGCGAGCAAATCCTTTGTGAAATGCAATCCTGCAGTTGGCGCTGCAGCTGAACCCTCTTCACGCGCATAGACAGTTTGGTAGCGATCCTTTTCATGGAGCTGTTCCTTGATGTAAGGAGGTAGCGGCATTTCACCCAATTGGTCAAGTATCTCCATGAAAACACCATCATATTGAAACTGCAGAATACGTCCGCCTTGGTCAAGCACCTCTAAACAAGTTGCCTTTAGAACTCCTTTGCCAAAGGTGACTTCAGTACCAACTTGAACCCGCTTCGCCGGTTTCACAAGCGCTTCCCAGCAGTCGCCAGAAGTATTCCTAAGCAAAAGAATCTCAATACTAGCATTTGTGTCTACCTTACTGCCATGTAGTCTTGCAGGTAACACTTTCGTATCATTTAGAACCAAACAATCGCCTAATTCTAAATAATCTTTAATTTGGGTAAAAGTCGAGTGGGTTAACTCACCAGTTTTCTGATCGAGAACCATTAATCGGCTACTGGCACGCTGCTCCAAAGGAGTTTGTGCAATTAGCTGTTCAGGTAAATGAAAATCGTATAAATCTACTTTCATATAGAACAAGAAATCCTTTCACAATCTATTTTGGATGAAACTTTCCTCAATTACATTCTAATTTACTACAGAACTATTCTAAATTAAATCGTTGTTGCTGTACCGCTTCTATTGAAGCTTTTACAATTCCAAAGTGTTGGTACACTAAATCGGATGCGATTCGACCTCGAGGTGTGCGCTGGATAAATCCTATTTGCAGGAGATAAGGTTCGTAAACGTCCTCAATTGTACCTGAATCTTCACCAATTGTCGCTGCAATAGTTTCTAGACCAACAGGTCCACCTTTAAATTTCTCAATAATTGAGAGTAGTAATTTGCGGTCAATTTGATCGAGTCCAACCTTATCAACTTGCATCAATTCAAGTGCGTAGTCTGCGATTTCATAGGTCGTTTCACCATCGCCCTTCACTTGGGCAAAATCACGTACCCTGCGCAGCAATCGATTGGCAACTCGGGGAGTGCCACGAGAACGACGTGCGATTTCAGTTGCCGCTTGAAGTTGTATCTTTGTTTTCAAAATATCAGCAGTTCGCCGGACAATTTCAGTTAACTGCTCCTCAGTGTAGTACTCCAAACGTGCAATTACACCAAATCGATCGCGCAATGGTGCTGACAGATTTCCTGCTCTTGTCGTTGCTCCAACCAAGGTAAATGGTGGTAAATCCACTCGCAAGGACCGTGCACTAGAATCCTTACCAATCACGATATCTAGGCAGAAGTCTTCCATTGCGGGATACAATACCTCTTCAATTGCTTTTGGCAAACGGTGAATCTCATCAATAAATAGAACATCACCTGGCTGTAGCGAACTCAAAATCGCTGCTAAATCTCCTGCACGTTCAATTGCTGGACCGGAGGTTGTGCGTAACTGCACACCCATTTCATTGGCGATAATTGCTGCTAAAGTCGTCTTGCCAAGTCCAGGAGGTCCGTATAAAAGCACATGATCAAGCGTTTCTTCCCGCAGTTTAGCTGCATCAATAAACACGCGCATATTTGCCTTCACTTTGTCTTGTCCAATATATTGGCTAAGCATTTGCGGTCGCAAGCTTAGTTCAAATGATGCTTCGTTTTCTAAACTCTCTCCATCAAGAATCCGCTCATCCATTTCCTTCACCACATTTATCTAGTCTACCTTTTCATCAGTTTTTCTTAATTCTCTATTTTAACATTAATTTCAATGCCATCTTAATGTATTCTTCCGTTGAGCAGTTTTCTTTCCCAAGTATCTGAGCTATCTTTCCAAGTTCTTTTTCCGAATAGCCAAGTGCTTGTAATGCAAGCATTGCTTCGGAAAGATTGATATTCGAAGCCGTTTGTATCACTGGAATATCAGTATTCGCAAGATCTTCAGCTGTAAATTCCTTCAGTTTTCCTTTCAGATCGAGGATGATTTGTCTTGCTGTTTTCTTTCCAACACCCGGAAATTTCATTAGGTATGACTCGTTTTCCGACTCAATTGCTTGGACTACATGACCAACTTGACCTGAGGCAAGAACTGCCAACGCACCCTTTGGACCAATTCCAGTAACGTTGATCAATTTAATAAAGAATTTTCTTTCTTCTCTTGTGGCAAAGCCATACAAAGCTGCAAAATCCTCGCGAACATGGTGATAAACATAGATTTTGACCTCCTTGTTTACCTGTTCTACATAAGCAAATGGATTCGGCACAATTAGTAGGTAACCAACGCCCCCGGTCTCGACAGAAACGTACTCAGGACACACAAAATCTAGCCTTCCATTAATATATTCGTACATAAATTTACCCCATTCAATTAATAACTTCTATTCTAACATAGAACGATTCTTCAAGCACACTGAGCAGTGAAGATACCGATTTTTCGGGTTTATTTATAATTTTCTAAATATTTTATCTAAAACTGTTGCAATTGTGTGAAAATTCCGATATTATATCATGCATAGATTATAGCACTTACTATAAAACTATATTTTGAAAACCACATTAACAATAAGGAGGACCTAGCAATGAAGAAAGCTAAAAAATTAGCAAGCTTAGCAGTAATATTTGCCCTAATGTTTGTACTTACAAGCTGTGGCAAAAGTGCAGAAGAGAAAGAAGAGGATTCAACCAAGATTAAAATCGGTGGTCTAGCTCCTCTTACTGGCGATGTTGCAGTGTATGGTACGGCATCAAGTAAAGGTACAAAGTTAGCATTTGAAGAAGCAAATAAAGATGGCGGCGTTCTTGGGAAACAAATTGAATTCATTTTAGAAGATGAAAAAGGCGACCAGAACGAAGCTGTAAATGCGTATAACAAATTGGTCAATAACAAGGAAGTTCTTGCAATCATTGGAGACGTAACTAGTAAACCTGCTGCTGCAGTAGCAATTGAGTCTCAAAAGGATGGTATTCCTATGGTTGCACCAACTGCAACTGCAGCGAATGTAACTGAAGCTGGCGAAAATGTATTCCGCGCATGTTTCCTTGATCCTTTCCAAGGAAAAACAATGGCGAAATTCTCAAAAGATAAGCTGAAATACACGAAAGTAGCGATCATGTATAATAATGCAGATGATTATTCTACTGGACTTGCTGAGGCATTCAAACAGGAATTCGAAAAGAACGGCGGCAAGATTGTGTCATATGAAGCTTATGGTGGAGATGACGTTGATTTCAAAGCACAATTAACAAAGATAAAAGGGCAAGATCCTGAAGCATTATTTATCCCTGACTACTACAACACAGTTGCAAAAATAGCTGCACAATCGAAAGACACTGGCCTTAAAGTAACGTTATTAGGTGCTGATGGCTGGGACGGCGTGCTAGACAAAGTTCAATCACCAGATCTAGTGGAAGGCGCTTATTTCTGCAATCACTATTCACCTGACGATACAGATCCAAAGGTTAAAGACTTTATTAGCAACTACAAAGCAAAGTATAACGAAACACCAAATGCTTTTGCAGCACTTGGCTACGATGCAGGGAAAATCCTGATCGCTGCGATTGAAAAAGCAGGCTCTACTGATAAAGACAAAGTCATTGCTGCTTTAAAAGACACAGAAATTGAAACGGTAACTGGAAAGATTACATTTGATAAAGATAGAAACCCTATTAAGAGTGTAACAGTACTGCAAATCAAAAACGGTAAATCAGTTTTCTATGAAAAAGTAAATCCGTAAATTCTAGAATTTTTCCACACTTCTAGTATAAGTAAGGTGTCCGAGAAGCAACCTTCTCGGGCACCTTAGCCAGTTTTTACTCATATCCCTACTATTGCACTTATAAAGAGAGGTTCTTATTATGGATTTTCTTGTCCAGTTAATGAATGGCTTACAAGCAGGTAGCATTTATGCTCTCGTTGCGCTTGGGTATACAATGGTTTATGGCATTGTTAAGCTCATAAACTTCGCACACGGCGATATTATCATGGTCGGTGCTTACACAATCTTTTTTTCTATTGTAACGTACGATATCCCTATTTGGATTGCCATTCTATTGGCGATGCTCGTTTGTGCAACACTTGGAATGGTAATTGAAAAGATTGCTTACAAACCTTTGCGAGGAGCTCCTAGAATTTCTCCCCTGATTACAGCAATCGGTGTCAGTCTCCTATTACAAAATCTTGCACTACTCCTCTTCAAACCAGATGCGCGTACATTCCCACTGGTAATAGATACAACACCAATTACAATTGGAGAAATGTTGCTTTCTCCAGCAGCACTCTATACGATTGCAATTGCAATTGTTCTCATGATTATTTTAGAAGTTTTTATCAAAAAAACAAAGATGGGAAAAGCAATGCGTGCTGTATCAGAAGATGCAGGAGCAGCTACCTTGATGGGGATCAATATTAACACAACTATTTCGGTAACCTTTGCTATTGGTTCAGCACTGGCGGCTGTTGGTGGTGCACTGTATGCCATTAGTTATACACAAATTGATCCACTGCTTGGCTCCATGCTTGGCTTGAAAGCCTTCGTTGCCGCCGTCTTGGGTGGTATCGGGAGAATTCCAGGTGCCATCCTAGGTGGTTTTGTCCTAGGAATTTCAGAAAGTATGACAAAAGCATATATTTCGTCACAGCTGACTGATGCAGTTGTTTTCAGTATCCTTATACTTGTTTTACTAGTGAAGCCCTCTGGAATTCTTGGTAAACATGTCAGAGAGAAAGTGTAGGTGAAAAGCATGAAAAAAAATCAAAATTATCAGTTTTCAGAGCT
>JAVBKB010000020.1:0-6526 GCA_031554275.1 Caryophanales bacterium
GATTATGGAAATCATAAGCGTACTCAACGATGGTATGGATATTTTTAAAAATTGTTTGCTGAATAAAAATAGTCATTGAAGTTACTGAGCAAAGATCAAACTAGATTTACTCAGTGGTGAAACCTAATGTCAACATTAATACAGGGAGAACATTATGATGATCTAGTATATACGACAGTAGAGTTCGGGTATTTATTTGATATTGATGAACATGGATTTGAAGCATTGTTCAAAATGATCACTGATAAAGGAACCTTTTATTTTGCTGCTCAAAAAAAGTCGCTGATCACACTTGATTTTAATGAAGAGCTGTTCAAGATGACTACTGAAAGTTTTCTAGACTTGCACGAGGTTGACAGATGAGTGTTTCTGATGTAATTCTAACCCGGATTATTTGTGGTGAATTTTCACGGTACAAAAAAAAGACACTCAAGGTGTCCGCTTTTTCTTCACATGAAGTAGTTCCTAATGCCACCTACAGCAATTCCCGCATTTTCACATTCGGATGATGATATCGTTCAACCCCGACTGTGGCTTTCGTATACTCAATGGCAATCTTCGGACACCACTGCAAACAAGCAAAGCAAGCTTGGCAGCTATGAGATTCCCACTCTGGCTTATTCTGAAGATTGAGGGTGATGTTTTCTGTTGGACAAATTCTTGCACAAATTCCGCAACCAGTGCAAGCTTCTGTTAGTTGGAATCGTTTATCAAAGGTGGGTTTGGTCATTGTAGCGTAATTAATTCCATTTATAAATCGCATGAAAGAATTTTTTCTTTTATAGGGTAAAGATGTTTGATTCTTAACGGCCTCACCAATCTGGATTACGGTTCTTGCTTCTTGCTCATAGAGCGTTTCCTTGTTTTTCAACGTCCGTGCATGGTCTTTGAACGGAGCATTATGAGGCATTTGTACTGAAAATGATGAAGAAAGCTTGTGACCAGCACGATTCAGCAATTTATCGATTTGGTGAAACCCAATTCCGTAGCCATTCTTGTCTCCATGCGTGATTACAGCAAAGATGTAGGCAGTGGGATTTTCAATTTGTAACTGCGTGATGAAATCACTTGCGATCCTTGGAATTCCACCAAAAATGATTGGCACTACGAACCCAATGGTATCAGCGTTTGAGCGTAAATCTGACTGCATATGATTGGAGCGAATTAACAGTAGAGATGAGTCTTCGAAATGCTGGGAGATATCTTTCGCCACTCGGTAGCTATTCCCAGTTGCGCTGAAACAGTATAGTGCAAGTGACATGCAGAAGTTCCTTCCGGATATGAATTATCAAAATGGGATGTACTAGAAAACTATAAAACAATTGATGAGTCGAAATCGGGATGAAATGCCTCAAAATAACAAATCAATTATACGATTTAATTTGCAAGGATGCAAAAAAACTATATCCCTTTGGAAGTGGGAAAGAATGATGAAAACTCCTTGTAATTATACTAGTGTACTAAGTCTTTTGTTATAATGGGTTAAAAATAAATTCTGTGGAGAACATAATGACTGACTTCTCTAAAATTAAAGCGCTTTTTGATATCAAAGAATGCATTGGTTATGAAAAAAAAGATTTGCAACCATGGTTTGATCAGTTTGGACAGTTACCTGCTGTATTAGTGGATTATTATGTAGAGCTTGGAGCTCATCTGGGGTTAAATCAAACACAAGATTACTTAGTTGTTCCAACTGGTGACAAATCCAGTTTTCATCACATTTCGAAGCATTACGATGACGACTTCTTGATTTTTTATGGAGAGAATCAACGGTGCTGTGTTTGGGGAATTCGTAGCAAGGATCTCGGACAAGATAATCCACCAGTTTATCGAAGCAGTGATAGTGATGAAGAAGTAGAGTGGTTTCAAGAGACAAATTCATTATTGGAGTTTTTCAATTCAATGGCAATGTTGCAGGCAGCGTTTTCATTTGAATTCTCTAATGAAGAGCCTTGGAATATTACACATACGGATGTGGACTTTATCAAAGAGAATTTTCAGTCGAAAAACGCTGATTCAGAGCTTTGGACTGGTATACAAGCATATGGTAATGATGATTCTAGCGTCATTGTGGTGATGAAAAATCACGACGATTACATACTCTTTTTCGCTTCACGAGACGAAGAAAAATATGAGGAAATGTTTGAGCAGTTGGAGATGTTGGGTAAAGACTCCGAATGATACTACGAAGTTCTAAATCCATATACCAATTAAAGCGATGCATCTTAAGGAGAAAATTATCAATCTTGTAATTGGAAGCTTAATAAATAAGCTTCTGAATTGGTTACAAACAGGTACTCTTCCGAACAGCAAGCATAATACTTCAGTGGATTCACTTCTAATAGATAAACTGATAAATACTCATTCTGAAAGAAATCCTGCAAGACTTCTATAATAAACTGTTTTGCAGTTAAATCCGTGTATGTCATATTGTCTGCTTTAGAAGCCAACCATATTTTTTCTGAATCCGGATATTTAGATAGAAAAAGTTCTTCCCATCTTTGTAGCCTTTTCAAATCTAGCTTTTCTTCTGTTGATAAACGTAAGTGAGTTCGCAAGCATTCACTAACGTTTTCATGTGAAAAAGAAGGAACTTGTTCGAAAATATAATCATTACAAATATCAGAATTACCCTCCCGGTTTTCTTCTGCTAGGTCTTCCAATAGAATGTTGATCTCTCGGATCCAACTTGCATGTAATGTTTTTTCATCTTCATTAGGTAATCGAGCATATTTCTGATACTTCAGATCGCTGACACCAAGTTCCTGGTAGTTCCTTTTTGATTGGTTCAAACTCAAACGGTTTGCCTTACCAACCAAGTCTGGGTTCACCAATTGCTCCTGATTATCCTCCCAAAAGCAGACTTTGCAAATCTGTTTTTGTTTTATCTCTTGGTCATGCAATGTAAACCATTCGCAACATGCACATTGAAACTTCATTTCTACCTCTTTTCGCGAGTTAAGATTCGAATCGCTGCATCGCTAATTTCACTAGTAAGACAATTAAACTTAAAAAAAGTTTCCGCTATATTTATCACTACTCCGTAATTTGGCTCTAAAATATTTCCAGCTGATTCTACTGGTCTTTACATATTTCAAAAACCCCATTAAAAGTAATCAAAATTATACCATAGCAGTTCATCTACCAACAATACTGCCACAGCGATTAACCTGCGGGGTTGTAAATAATTGAAGGTTCTGACTATACTTATATTGTGTATGGTATTTATAGATTCACAGAAGGAATTGGGCAATACCCACATATGAAAAAATTCAAGAAGTGATGTAGGGGTATTGGTTCCAACTTGGGAGAAAACATGAAAAAAATTTTCACGCCACTGCTTATAACACTCACAATTTTGGCTGGGTGTAATCAAGAAAGTAGTTCAAATAATAATATTTTAGAATCGCAAAGTAGTGCTTCTCAAAAGGTCAAGACTATTAAAGTACCCTCTCCAATCGAAGCGAAACAAGTCGGAGATGGGAATGCTGCTGGCAATTTGGGGAATTCATATCGTCCAGTCTCATGCGATGGTCAGTGGATATATTTTGTTATTAACGACTGTATCTATAGGGTAGGTAATAATAATTCTGAAAAATTCATAGTTTACAAAAACACAAATGGTGACAGCCTCACAGACATTAATGTGATTGGAAAATGGATTTACTTTATCGTTAATGGGAAGAGTGGTGACCAGTTAAATAGGATTAATACAGATGGCAGCCAGCTAGAACATTTAATTATAAAGAGTAAGGATTTTGATGACATTAAAGCAATCAAAATAATAAACAACAGATTATATTTGGAGGATATGGGTTCTGGGATTAATGAGATCCATTTAGATACTTTGTCAGTAACAAACCATTGGGATTATGTAGAACGTACTACTTTTCAAGTTTCAAAGGATGCGATTTATGTTGATGGTGGTCATCCACTCAATGGAATGACCGCAAGAATCAAAATGGATGGAGAACGAACCAGTCAAGAAATAATCATTCCTGA
Organism: Caryophanales bacterium; assembly: GCA_031554275.1. Taxonomy (GTDB): domain Bacteria; phylum Bacillota; class Bacilli; order JARBTR01; family JARBTR01; genus JAVBKB01. Next base: position 4,003 of record JAVBKB010000020.1, read on the forward strand.
ATATATCGGGGGTAGTTTCAGAATAGATGGGGAAGATTTGTATTATTGGGGAACCGCTTTTGGTTTCAAAGCAGATCATGATTATAAGTATGACGAGCCTGATACGTCTAATTTGGAGCGGGGATTATATAGAAGTAACCTTGATGGAAGTGAGTGCACTTTAATTAGTAAAGACGTGAGTGATAATTTTGTCATAACAAATGAGTGGATATTTTATACTGATAAAAATAATGATCTTTACCGAATGAAAAAGAATAGTGCTGAGAAAGAAATGATTTATAAGCAACTGCGTGACAACTATCAACAATTTACTGGGGAACTCAATATTGCTGGAAGTTGGATTTACTATAGAAAGAGCGAAGAATATGATCAAGTTGGTGAGCTCTGGCGTGTCAGTATTGATGGTAAAATCAATGAAAAAGTGAATTGATTGTCACTGCAAAAAAGCACAACTTAAACTGAATGCTTGTAACAGAATACAGCTTTCTATAGCGTCTACGCTAAATCTTATGCCAAAAAAATTAATCTTCAATAGCCAAGGAGCGAAAATGAAAATTTTAAAAGCAACATCCTTACAAAAATCTGTAGGTGTTAAAACCTTGTTCAATCAGCTGGATTTTTCAGTTAGCGAAGGTGAAAGAATCGGTTTAATAGGTGTTAATGGAACTGGGAAGTCTACCTTGCTAAACATATTGGCAGAAAGGGACACGGCAGACTCAGGGATAATTGACAAACCAAATGACTATCAGATTACTTATTTAGAGCAGTATTTAGATATGGAAGAAAATGAAAATATTATTCAACATGTTTTTCGAAATGATTCGCCAATATTTCAAATAGTTCGTGAATATGATGAGGCATTGGAAAAACTCGGTCAGGATTCGGAAAACGAAAGGCTACAAAATCAATTGTTTGCATTGCAAGAACAAATGGATGTGCAAAACGGATGGGAACTGCATTCGATGGCTGTGGCAATTCTAAATAAATTAGGAATTAGCGATTCACATATTCCTGTTAACCAACTTTCTGGTGGGCAAAAGAAGAGAGTGGCTATTGCCAAAGTGCTCGTGGAACAACCGGATTTGTTGATACTCGATGAGCCGACTAACCATTTAGACTATCAAGCAATTGAGTGGCTTCAGTATTTTCTAAATAGTTTTCCTAAAGCGATTTTGCTCGTAACTCATGATCGTTATTTTCTTGATGCTGTGTCTACAAAGATCTGGGAGCTTGCAAATCAAAAGCTAACGGAATACAAAGGTAATTATCAGCAGTACCTGGAAAGTAGTGCGATTCAAGATGAATTAAATGAAAAAGCAACTCACAAGTTGAGAAACCTCTATAAATCTGAATTGGCTTGGATGCGTAAAGGTGCTAAGGCCAGAACAACAAAGCAAAGGGCACGAATTCAACGCTTTGAAAGTATTCAGGAGGATCATCAATCACAAGAAACAACACAATCAATGGATATTGAAACAGCCAGCGCTCGTCTTGGCAAAAAAGTAATCGAAATCAATTCTGTTTCAAAAAGCTTTGGCACTCAGCAATGTATAGAATCCTTTTCAGCCATTTTGCAAAAAGGCGACCGTATTGGCATTTTAGGTAAAAATGGCGCTGGAAAAACAACGCTATTAAATATTTTGTCAGGGAAATTGCTTTCGGATAGTGGTGAGCTTGAATATGGGACTACTGTCAAAATCGGTTGTTTCTCACAGGAGATTGAAGATATGCCTGAAGAAGATCGCATACTTCAGTATCTTCAAGAAACAGCAGAGATCATTACGTTAAAGGACCAAACGACTGTCTCTGCTTCACAAATGTTGGAGCGATTTCTTTTCCCCTCCAATATGCATGGCACTTTGATAGTTAAACTGTCAGGTGGCGAACGGAGAAGACTATATTTACTGAAAGTTTTGATGCAGAGCCCAAACGTTTTATTTCTTGATGAGCCTACAAATGACTTGGATATTCATACATTAACTATTCTTGAGGATTATTTAGCCACTTTTCCAGGTGTAGTTATCACTGTGTCGCATGATCGCTATTTCTTAGACAAGGTTGTCGATAAACTTTGGGTATTCGGTAAAAACGGACATATTGAAAGCTACTATGGTATGGCTAGTGACTTCTTGGAATGGCAAAAAGATCAACAAAAAGATGTGAAACCAGTTGTACAAAATAAAGTAGCTGAGAAGCCGTTGGAAAAGAAGAAACTGACTTACAGTGAATTGAAAGAATGGGAGAGCATTGATCAAGATATTGCTGTAGCTGAACAGCAGCTACTCACAATACAAAAGAAACTACAATCTGTTGGCAGTGATTTCACATTAGCGAATGAACTTCTAGGGCAAGAAGCTGACTTGAATACTCATCTTGAGAAGTTAATAGAAAGATGGAGTTATTTGAGCGAGATTGTTGATTAACGGATATGCTTGAAGAAGGCGTTATCCTAATTGTCGTTATAAATGCAACTTGAAACTCGCTAAGATTCCCAAATACTTCGTCATAATTTCCTAGGATAGTC
>JAVBKB010000069.1:0-6026 GCA_031554275.1 Caryophanales bacterium
TAACGGACTTATCATCAATATCGATACTCACAAGTGTTCATTGTTTGGCAAAAGTTTGACATTAACCCCGATTGAGTTCTCAATTCTTTGGCATCTGTGTGTAAATAGAGGAAAAGTTGTTGCTTCCGAAGAATTATTTGAAGCTGTTTGGGGTGAAAAATATCTAAACAATAACAACACGGTTATGGCGCATGTTGGAAGATTGCGCGAAAAGATGAATGAACCCGCAAAGAATCCCAAGTTTATCAAAACTGTGTGGGGAGTTGGATACAAAATTGACTAATGATATCGAAATGAAAAAGGTAAAACGCACATTAACGATTAGGTTACTAACTCGCGTTGCCATTGAATTGATCATATTTTTATCTGCCATTATCATTATTTTTTTTATTGCTCAATTAATTTTAAGTAAGATAGTTTGGTATGGCGACGAACCATTCTATCCATTGTTTCACCATATCAATGATCAAAAAATCTATATATTTGTCATTCTCGGATTTATTGGTTTGGTCATCATCTTTATTCATTCATGGCTTAAAACTCTAGGTTATCTAGAAGAAATTGTAAACGCTACTCAAAACATGCATAATAATCAGAATAATTTGATTGAATTGCCAACTGAACTAAAGGAAATTGAAAACGAATTAAATAAAATCAAGCTGAGTTTAATAGAAAAAGAAAATATTGCAAAAGAGGCTGAGCAAAGAAAAAACGACTTGGTTGTCTACCTTGCCCATGATCTAAAAACTCCCCTAACTTCTGTAATTGGTTATTTAACACTGCTTTGTGATGAACAACAAATATCGCCAGAGCTGAGAAATAAATATCTACACATTTCATTGCAAAAGGCAGAAAGACTTGAAGATTTAATTAATGAGTTTTTCGACATCACGCGCCTTAACCTTTCGAAGCTGATTCTTGAGCCAAGTAAAGTTAATTTAACGCGAATGTTTGAGCAACTTACGTTCGAATTCACGCCTTTGTTTACTGACAAAAAGCTCAAATGTGAGCTTCACGCACCATCAGACTTAATGATAGAATGTGATGTAGCCAAAATGGGACGTGTATTTGATAATTTGCTTCGCAATGCCGTCAATTATAGTTATGAGAATAGTACGATTATGATAACGATCAGTAATCACGAAGATCAAATATCAATCAAATTTCAAAATCACGGCAACACCATTCCGCAAGAAAAATTGATGCGGATTTTTGAGCAATTCTACCGTCTGGACTCTGCTCGCAGCTCAGAAAGCGGTGCAGGAATCGGGTTGACAGTTGCAAAAGAAATAATCGAGCTACACCATGGAACAATAATGGCTTCTAGTGAAAACCAAATTATTTCATTTGATGTTACCCTTCCCTTTTCGTAGGAAAATCGTAAGAACTTCATGATGAAAAAAGAGCATTTTGTTATGGTATAACAGATAAAGAGCATTTTTATCCTTGGTATGATTACAGCGTTAGAAAACGTAATCCCAAAGTGAAAAAGCTCTTTATTATATAACGGAAGGAAGTTCGATCATGATTGATAGCTCCATACATAAACCAAAGATTCACATATTCAAAAGAACTTTGTTTCTCTATATTGCATTCACAACTTTATCTATTTCAGTATTTGGAATCATTAATTATACGATCACTCAGTCACAAAACAATATTATTTCTGTAACGGATGCGGATCCAACAAATGAATCATCTTTAAATGCACAACCTGATTGGGCCTTAATTTTGGTTAACAAACAACATGCAATTCCATCAGATTATACAATTTCATTGAAGAAACTTAAAAACGGACAATCGGTGGATGAACGAATTTATCCAGATTTGCAACAGATGATGGACGACTGTAAAGCAGCAGGCTTGTCCCCCACAATTGTTTCATCCTATCGAACAACTGCACAGCAGGCTTCCATGTTGAATGAAAAGGTAGAAGATTTGGTATCAGAAGGCCATTCCAAGGCAAATGCACTAGAGCTCGCACAAACTTGGGTTGCGCTTCCCGGAACAAGTGAGCACCAATTGGGAATAGCAGTTGATATCAATTCAAAAAACGATTCAAGTAATGCTGTCTATAAATGGCTTAATGAAAACAGTTGGAAATATGGTTTCATCATGCGCTACCCTGCAAACAAAAAAGAAATAACTGGTGTGAATTACGAACCCTGGCATTATCGGTATGTCGGCAAAGCTCCAGCAAAGGAAATCTTCGAGAAAAATATTTGCTTAGAGGAATACTTAATTCAATTTCAAAATGATTTTAATTAACTTATACTTTATTGGAAAGCGCTTTTCTCAGGGAATCCGCAAGTCCAATGACCCTCCTTCCTATTCCTGCAGGTTTTCCAATAGAATTTAGGGAATTGGCTATTTTATAGGTTTGAACTCCTTATGACCAGTGCTTTTGAAATTATGAAATTGACTCACATTAAACAATGTCAGTATTTTGTTTTGAAAAATTTGTTAAAATAATCAGAAATAAGTGGTGGTCTTATGAATAAACAAGAGCGAATTAAATCAGTATTTCTATATGGTGTTTTCATTTGTTACATCCTTATGCTAGTGAAAATATTGTTCTTATCAAGAGCTTCACTCTTTGAGCTGTTTGATAGCGAAAGAACTTTATTTAGGTCAGTTAACCTCATTCCTTTTAACAGCATAAGTGAATACATTTCTGGCGGCACAGCGAATTTAAAAGCGTTCGCTTTTAGTAATGTGATTGGCAACATCATTATTTTTATCCCATTAGGTGTATATATTCTATTATTCAAAAGTGATAAAAGAATGTACCCCACACTATTCTTCATATTCATCGTGAGTTTATTCGTTGAAATGATTCAGTGGCTATTCGGTATTGGCGTCTCCGATATTGATGACATCATTCTAAATTGTTTCGGCGGATGGCTTGGAGTTATCCTGTATAAGCTCCTATTGTTCGTGTTTCGAGATGAGAAAAAAGTGCGTACTTTGATTACAATCATCTCTGTTATTGTAGGAGTGCCAGTACTTTTTTACTTATTCTTCATGGTAAAAATGCGACTTTGACCACTCAACACCAACTAGTCAAAAAGCAAAAAAATCAACTCTTTACTGCCATTCTTAAGGGCAATGAGAGTTGATTTTTTCTGTAACTGTCAACACTAAACACAATCCACAGTTTAGCTTCCTTTAACTATTAGAGTGAAGATTCGCATAAACGGTTTCAAATTTCAAAATAATATTCTGGTAAATATTAAATGCAACAACTGTAGCTAGACAAAGTGTGAATAGCTAAGCTGTTTGATTTCCCAATAAATTAAAATAGCTCGAATGACATTACGTCATCCAAGCTATCTTTGAATCTAGAGCTTACACAGTCTTATCGCAACTGTGAATCCTCATTTATCTTTATCTGCTGCTTCCTCATCACTCATGCCTTTTTCTTTTTCAGCTCGAGCAACACAGGTATTACAAATGTCATCGATATTCTTTAATTCGCGAGATTTTGCCACTGTTCCTTCATAAATTGCTGCTGTTTTATCGCCATTAATATGATAGCAATCTTTGTACAAGTGATAACTTCCACCATGCTCAGTCCAATAAACGAGGTTTGCACCTGAAAGTCTCTCAACTTGAGCTGTTTGCTCATCCAACTGTTCTACAGAAACAGGGTTTAAATCTGCCCCGATAAAGCCAGCGATGATTAGCGCAATACCCGCAATTGCTCCTAACAAACTCTTTTGCTTTTTGTCCATATTTTTGTTTGTTAATATTAGAATTGCCAGTGGTAAGAATGCAATCATTGCGATAATTACACCCAATTGGTTTTGAATAAAGAACCTTATTTTGTCCTTCTCTGATGCTGGATCGAAACGATTTGATTTCTTCCAAAGTAACGACCCGCCAATTGCAAGTATTAGGTCAACAACGATTAACGCGATGATCAATACCATATTAATAGGCACTTTGTTTAATTGTAAAATTGCAAAGACTTCAGCACCAATCGCCACTAACCACATTACAATCGCAATCAGTCTAAACTTTGTTGCCTGTTGTTTGCTTTCTGCCGAGACTTTAAACGATGAAGATGTTGTTGTGCTAGATGTACTACCATCATCTTCTACCTTAATAATTTTTTTATTTGTTGCCATATACACATTCTCCTTCGATGTCTTTACTAAGCCATCCATTTAATATTATCATAGAAATACTATAATACTATCCTATTTTATCAGACTATCTCTAATAATTAAAGTACTAAATAGGGGAACAATTATTTGCTAGATCTATACTAAAATAATTCACGAAAAACCTTGATCGCTCAAGGTTTTTCAACTGATTGCTTATCGTAATTGCACTATTAACTTTGAGAAAGTGCTGTAGTAAGAAGGGGCACTACTTCGAAAAGATCCCCTACAATACCATAATCAGCCACCTGGAATATTGCAGCATCTGGGTCTTTATTAATCGCAACAATGCATTTGGAATTCGACATCCCTGCTAGATGTTGAATTGCGCCAGAAATACCACAAGCGATATATAGATCAGGTGTGACAACCTTTCCTGTCTGCCCTATCTGTAATGAGTAATCGCAATACGCTGCATCACAAGCACCTCGAGAAGCTCCCACAGCTCCGCCCACTGTATTTGCTAACTGATACAATACACCAAAACCCGATTCGCTTTTGACACCACGCCCACCAGAAATGATTACTCTTGCTTCAGATAAGTCTACAGTTCCGCCATTTATCTGACCTTTAAGAAATTTAACTGAAGATAGTGCTTGAGAAATTTCGTATTTCTCTACAACAACCTGATTATTTGCAAATTCTACAGGCGAGAAGTTATTTGGTCGGATAGTGATGATCCCTTTCTCATCCAAGATTCTTACTTTCTCAAACGCCTTCCCAGCATAAATTGGTCTGGTAAATACAGGTTGATCGTTTTCAGCTTTTTCAATTTGAATACAATCAGAAACCAATCCAAGTTGTAGCTGCACAGCTAGTCTTGGTGCAATGTCGCGTCCAATACCTGTGTGGCCCAGTATAATCCAATCTGGCTCTACGCTAGCAAACAATTCTTCAAGGATTGCTGCACAGTTTTCCACCTGACTGTTTGAACTTGAAACAATGCCTATTCTATCCGCCCCGTGTCCAATTAGACTGTTAATTTGATCCGCAGATTCATTTTCACTAATGAGGAGACAGGTTATTTCTATCTCAGTTGATAATAGCTTAGCAGCTGCAATCGCTTCGTAAGTCACTTTGCGAATTTGCCCATCTCGTTGTTCAACCAATATAATTGCTCTTTTCAAGATGTAACACCCGCCTTCTGAATAATTTCAGTCAGGGCAGAGATTTGTTCATTCATCGATCCAGATAGAATTTGTACTGGTAACTTCCCTGCTGGCAAAAATACTTCGAGTCGCTCAACTTGTGAAGCTGTTTGATTCTCCGGAATAATTTCAACGACTTCGAGTGGTTTCTTCTTAGCTTTCATAATACCTGGTAATGATGGATAGCGCGGTTCGTTCAATCCTTGTTGACAAGTTATAACAAGTGGTAATGTTGTCTGTACAACAACACTATTTCCCTCCACATCCTGTGTCACGATTGCTTGGTCGTTACTAATTTCTATTTTAACAACTGACGTTACACAAGGAACTTGTAAAGCTTGTGCAACTCGAGGACCAACTTGTCCACTTCCACCATCAATAGAAGCATTGCCTGCTAAGATGATATCTACTTCCTTTGTTCTCAGGTAGTCAGCAATTGTTGCTGCAGTCACATCAGGACCTGGTGAAACCCCGCTTGGCACACAAAGCAAAACAGCTTGATCGGCTCCCATCGCTAGAGCCGTTCTAAGCTCTTTCTCCGCATTCTGATTCCCTAATGTAACCACTGTAACAATTCCACCATGCTGCTCTCGCAAACGCAATGCCTCTTCAATTGCGAATTCATCATAGGGATTGATAATGAAAGTAGAACCCTCTTCTACAATTTGTTTATTCTCTACTGTAATTCTTTCCTCAGTATCAAAAGTTCTTT
>JAVBKB010000025.1:0-3376 GCA_031554275.1 Caryophanales bacterium
TTCATTTATTTCCCACCCTTTTAAAAAAGAATCATCATGATTTTTTGCCGACATTTAACAAAAGCTGAGATCAGTTCACTTTCGGTCCCTCATTTTAGTAGCTAATTTTCAGTTTTCTGTTTCATTATTACCTACAAGTAAGCTGGATTTTACACTGTGATGATTTAAAAATCAAGATAAAACTTAAGAAATTTGTTTTTCAAGGTTTGAAATTCAGTATTTATCCCCCCTAACACTATCTCTATATTTCAGCTTTCTGTTATAATTTTGGTAATACGAAACCAACTGTAGAGGGGTAGAAATTATATTAATCAAGTCAAAAAGCATGAGTTGTCAGACACTATTATGAACTGAAAATGGTAAGATTGTAATTGAAAAGGTGATGTGAATGGGTCAAAGAGCAAATTTAATTATCGTTGAGAACGGAGAATATGAGCTATATTACGACCATTGGTGTGCTAACGCGATAGATCGGTATTTGTTTTGGGAACCAGAAAAAAGTATTGATTTTTTCCGAAGCCATGAAAGGGAAGGTGTAGACTGGTGGCTTGATGATGTGTGGTGTGAAGGTGGTGCAGTAATTGATTGTGATAGAAATTATCTTTTGTTTTTTGGTGGGGAAGACACAAACTATGATATTCCATTACGAAGAGTTTTTATGAAATTGCTACAAAAAATGTGGATGGGTTGGCAAGTAGAATGGGCTTATCAAGGAATTGTCGATTTGGCAAGATATGTAGATTATCCGGTGAGCAATGTATTTTCCAAATGTGATCCAAAGCCAATTGACGAGGACGATGAATATTTTTTGTGTCGTCCTGAAGAGAATGATTGGACGGATGGGGTAATTAGTATAAAATTTGAAGGCTCAATTCGATTATTGCCCATTCAGTTAGGTCACTGTGAGGAGATATTGGAGCATGGGAATGTGGTCATAACAATTGCTTTGAAAAGAGAGCCTTACGAAGCAATTGATTTAAATAATTGGGTGAACAGTTCCCTGAGTTCCCTGCTATCGCTGCAAGAAAAGTACCGATACAGGTGAAGCCAAATGTGCCGATAACGATTGCTAACGCAAACCACAGGAATGAACCCTTGAATGGATAATCAAATAGTAAAAACAGAAACGGTGTTGCAAAGAGCTGTACGGTAAGAATCATGGTGAAATTTGCAATGAACTTACCAAGATAGATACTGATAGAATCAACTGGCGAAATGATCATGCCAAACAAATTATCATTCTTCTGTTCGGAAACAAATGAACGATTCAGCCCAAGAATTCCCGAGAAAATCGTTATCACCCAAATTAGTCCTGGAATAATGGACTTCACAGCCAAGTCAGTTGGATCAAATGCAAAACTGAAAATGACAATGATTAGCCCAGAAAACACCAACATCGTTGGCATTACCTGCTTGGACTTTGCTTCAGCACGAATGTCCTTTCCAGCGATGATAAAAGCATTACGTAGAATCGCTTTCAATCCTAGGGATATAAAGGGCTGGCACTGAAGGCTGGCGATATGTTCCAGACAGGGGCAGGCAAGGTCAAGGGCTTGATGGACAATGCAGCTGAGTGGGGCGCGAGACGAGTTGATGAAGTAAGTAAGCTGACCAAGGGCATTGCTAAAAAGGTGACAGACGATGCACTTGCGCTAGTAGCTGGTATGAAGAAATTCGGTGATGAAGTAGCTGGAGGATTCAAAAAGGCTACTTCACCTAACGCTGGATTTGTTCTAGATGGAATCGGAAGAGTCGATGGGTTTGTAGATGACATTGCAGATGTAGCTGATGAGACAATTGTGATGAGCAAGGTGGGTACGAGTGGTAGTGGTTCTATCATTGACGATGCCATGAAAGAAAAAATATTGTTTGGTCAGAAAAAATTTCCTGACAAAAATAATGTTATAGGCGGACATTCACCAAACATCCTCGATGATTCTGACTATACAATAGTTGATATAATGCAAGAAAATGCTGATGGCACGAAAAGAATTAAATTTAAAAAACAATTTCCAGATGGTAGTGTAGGTAAAACTAAAACCAGTACAGTATTTCCAGATTCATGGACTGATGATGCTATTATTGATGCAGTAAAAAAAGTAGGAGACTCTCCGAGCATCGGAATGCGTGATGGCATAAGTCTTCACAGGGGGATTGTTAATGGGGTTGAAATAGAAGTAATGAAGCAAGGAGATACAGTAATTTCTGGTTTTCCTACAGGTGGAGTTCACACAACAGGTTTCAACTAAAAAAATGGAGGTAATTAACATTGTACAAAGAATTAGATGAATTTATAACTGAATACCAAAACACAACTGACTTCTGGTATGATGTGGGTTGTGAAATGGCATCCGATAAGTTGCTAAAATTTAGTCCTCAAGATTGGGAGGAACTATCAAGCAATGTACTTACTAAACCATTAGAATGGCAGAAAAAACTGGCATATTGCATGGACAATTCTTGTAATGTATATGAGCTGAAAATTCTTTTATCATTGATTAATACAGAAGATGAGGAATTGTTTGAGGTATGCATTGATACTTTAAGAAGTTTTAAAACTCCTGAAGCTAAACAAATGATATTAGACAACCCATCTGTAATATATCGAGTGAACAAACTACTTCCTAATGTAGGGGCAATCACTAGAAAAACATTAGAAGAATTTCTAGCGAATTTATCCTCCAAATAGGCATCGAGTAAAACAAAGTAAAAAAGTAGTATAAAAAGCGAAAAGAATCCGTTTTGACGAATAATGTCAGGACGGATTTTCGTCTGTTTGACTTCATAAAACTGGCATGGCAACCAGCCCGTACTAAACTAGACAAAATTCCCAAACATTGAATTGGAAGTTTATACAAAAAGCATGAAATAAGGTGGTTGACAATATGAGATATAGTTACGAAGAAATAAAGGATTCCGCACTGTATGGATTTGAAGAATATATTGACGAAGAAGGTTTTACCATAACACAAGCTTCAGCCAAAATTTTAGAAGAAGAAGCGAGAAGTTTGAATTATAGCTTATTTAGCAAAACTGCATATTTTGTATCCCTAGCTTTAGAGAGTCTAAAGTCAAACCAAATTGCCGATTTTATATTTAATAGGCTGGAAGGGTATTTTAATATAAGCGATTTTGAAGATGTTAGGGATCAAGCAGAACTAGATGAGCTTCGATCTGATATAGAATTGTGCAAAGAATTATTAATGAAGGGAGATTATGAAATAATAAAAACTTAAATTGCAATATTAAATGCAACAACTGTAGCTAGACAAAGAGTGAATAGTTAAGCTGTTTGATTTCTTCTTTGAAACATTCCAAGGGTGTTTTATAATTCAGGATTTTTCTTGGTAAGTCATTACACCAGTTCATAACTTTA
>JAVBKB010000125.1:0-6422 GCA_031554275.1 Caryophanales bacterium
AGAGCGGAGTTTCTGCTTGCGGAAGCCCGAATAAACCAAGGTGCTGAGTCGAGCGCTTAGACATGGAGCGTCTCGTAGAAGACTCGAATGCGACAAAGTCGCACCGAGAGGGTTATACGAAAGAGCGCAATGTCTGCGAGACGAAGCCCGAATAAACCCAAGGTGCTGCATCAACAATAAAATGCAACAGAATAGTGCAAATATTATCAAGACACACAAATTGTGACGTTGCATTGAAACGTAATGTTCCATAGAGAATATGGGAGGAAATCCATTGGAAAATAAAATTTCACGAGTGAAAGAAATTAACATTAGTAAAGAAATGCGTACGTCCTTTTTAGATTACGCAATGAGTGTCATCGTATCGCGTGCACTTCCTGATGTGCGTGATGGATTAAAGCCTGTACATCGCCGGATTCTTTACGCGATGAACGACCTAGGAATGACATCCGATAAAGCATATAAAAAATCTGCAAGAATCGTTGGTGAAGTAATTGGTAAATATCACCCACATGGTGATAGTGCAGTTTACGAAACAATGGTACGGATGGCGCAGGACTTTAACTTTCGTTACATGCTTGTCGATGGTCATGGAAACTTTGGATCCGTTGATGGAGATTCAGCAGCAGCCATGCGTTACACAGAGGCAAGGATGTCGAAAATTTCGATGGAATTGATTCGTGATATCAATAAGGACACGATCAATTATCGTGATAACTATGATGGCTCTGAGCGTGAGCCAGAAGTTTTGCCTTCACGCTTTCCGAACCTACTAGTCAATGGATCAACTGGAATCGCAGTTGGAATGGCGACGAATATTCCGCCGCATCAATTGGGTGAAATCATTGATGGTGTCTTAGAAATCAGTAAAAACGAAGATATCACAATTGCAGAGTTAATGGAAATTATCCCTGGACCAGACTTCCCAACAGCGGGTAAAATTTATGGTAAAAGTGGTATTCGTCGTGCATATGAAACTGGTCGTGGCTCAATTGTGATGAGAGCCAATCATCTAATTGAAGAAAAGTCGAATGGACGCCAAACCATTATTATTAACGAAATTCCATACCAAGTAAATAAAGCAAATCTCATTGAACGAATTGCCGATTTAGTTCGTGATAAAATGATCGAAGGTATTTCTGATCTGCGTGATGAATCTGACCGAAATGGTATGAGAATTGTCATCGAATTAAAACGCGAAGCCAATGCAGATGTTTTACTGAATAAACTCTATAAACATACCTCTCTACAATCTAGCTTTGGCATCAACTTACTGGCATTGGTTGATGGACAACCGAAGGTTTTGAACTTAAAAGAATGTTTAGTGCATTATTTAAACCATCAAAAAATTATTATTCGTCGCAGAACCCAATTTGATTTAAACAAAGCAGAAGCTCGGGCACATATTCTTGAAGGATTGCGAATTGCATTAGACCACATTGATGCAGTTATTGCATTAATCAGGGCATCAAAAACAACTGAAGAAGCACGTACGGGCTTGATGGAACAGTTTAAACTGTCAGAAAAACAAGCACAAGCCATCTTGGATATGCGTTTACAACGGTTAACAGGACTTGAGCGTGACAAAATTGAAAATGAATATACCGAACTAATGAACTTAGTCGCTGAGCTACAAGCTATCTTAGCCGATAAGGAGAAATTGCTTCAAATTATTCGTGATGAGTTGCTTGAAATTAAGGCAAGATTCAATGATGCACGCCGTACAGAAATCATTGCTGGTGGACTTGAGTCACTTGAAGATGAAGACTTAATTCCAGAAGAAAATATTGTTGTGACGATTACGAAAAAGGGTTATATCAAACGACTTCCTGCGAACACATATCGTAGTCAGCGCCGTGGTGGTCGTGGAATTCAGGGAATGAGCACCAACGAGGATGATTTCGTTGAGCAACTAGTATCAACTTCAACACATGATACAGTCTTATTTTTTACAAATAAGGGTAAGGTATTCCGCTTAAGAGGTTTTCAAATTCCTGAATTTAGTCGTACTGCAAAGGGAATACCCATTATCAATAAATTGAGTCTTGATACGGATGAGCTCGTGAACGCAATGATTCCGGTCAAAGAATTCTCAGCTAACAGATTCTTGTTCTTCGTGACAAGACATGGTATTTCAAAACGTTGTGCGTTAGCAGACTTTGCCAATATTCGTCAAAATGGTTTAATTGCCGTTGGGTTGAAGGAAAATGACGAACTCATCTCCGTTAAGCTAACTGATGGCGAAAGCCATATGATTATCGGAACACGTAATGGTCTTCTGATTCGATTTGATGAAAATGATATCCGTTGTATGGGAAGAACTGCTGCCGGCGTTCGAGGTATTCGTTTGAAAAATGATGATGTTGTCGTGGGTGTAGATATTCTCAAAGAGGGCAGTGAAGTACTTGTTGTGACGCATAATGGTTATGGGAAACGAACAAGTGAAGATGAATATCGGATACAAAATCGTGGTGGATCAGGTATTTTAACCTGTCGTGTCACTGATAAGAATGGTCCAGTTGTGGCAGTTCAGACAGTCACTGGTGCAGAAGATCTAATGATTGTCACTGCTGGAGGCGTTGTCATTAGAATGGATGTTGCTACTATTTCAAGCTTTGGTCGTAACTCACAAGGGGTTAAATTGATTCGTTTAGAGGATTCTGAACAAGGATTCGTCTCTAGTGTTACCAAAGTAGAAAAAGAAGAAGACCGAGATGAAGACGATGAGGTATTAGCAGCAGAGGCTACAACAGAGTTTATCAATCCAAATGATGAGATGAGTGAAGCTGTAGGAGACTTTGCTGATCAACTAATCGAAGAGTCAGCAGATGCAATACCTGAGATTGAGCTAGACGAAGAGTAAATAGGTTGTGAGACTGTGCTATCTATATGGATAGTGCAGTCTTTTTACGCTAATGGAAAAGGTTTTAAATGCTCAAATTGGTAGTAGAAAAAACGAAGCAAAAAGCATCTTCGTTTTATTTCAATCGCTATTTAATCTATATATTCCCCAATTGAATGACTCTGTGCTATTCAAAACAGTGGGAATTAATTTAATTTCTATAATCAAAAGCTACCGGTGGCACTGCATTTGTTAGAACGTCAAATTGACCGCCATTTGCCTTTATACCTGCGATCAGTTCAGGCAGAATCTCTGCTGCATAGCTTTGGCTTGTGCCATCATGCATGAGGATTATACTTGGTGTATTTCTTGCCATATTGTAATTAACTTCACCAATAATTGTTTGAGGTGATTGCTTACTTTGAGAAGAATCTCCTGAATCAATATTCCAATCAAAATAGACAAAACCCCTGCGAAGTAGTTCAGAGTTGATTTCCTCATAGATACTGGCGTTATAATGATTAATGCTTCCACCTGGATGCCTTGTCACCGAAACAGGGTAATCCGTGATTGCTTCAATTTCGGCAAGGCATTTATCATAGTCCGATAAAAAGGTATCTACATTTTGATAAACTTGCGTGTAATCATGTGTGTTAGTATGGATACCAATGGCATGTCCTTCATCGACAATTCGTTTGACAATATTGGGATGCATTGCGACATTCTTTCCTTGTAGAAAAAATGTTGCTTTAATATTGTTTTCTTTCAAAACATCAAGAATCCGGATTGTATTGTCAGAGGGACCATCGTCAAAAGTGAGATAGACTTTATTGCCAGGATTAACAGTTGATTCTGGTCTTGTTGCGTAAAGGTTGGGATATTTGGTTTGGTATTCGATTGGTTGTGGGTTAGTTTCCAATGGTAATTTCTGCTTTGTTTCTTTCAGTTGTGCCTGTGTACTTGTCAACTGCTTTTCGATTGCTTTTGTTTCTGCTACCGATAGTTTCACCTTTTGTTTCTCTTGATTAAGGGATGATTTAAGCTGTAAATTATTTGCATATTCAATACCAATGCCACTCGCTAAAAGTAAAATCGTTAGGAGTGCAATCAATAATGAGCGTTTGCTTTTTTTAATTCTGATTTTCACATCAATCACCATCTTTTTTTACAAATAGTTATCACTCATAATAATAAACTTTTTTGTCGAAAAAGTCATGACTTTTTTTGTTTTGTTGATTAATTGATGAATAAAATATCATTGTTTATCCAATAGTGTATATGGTCTATCGTTTTCTTTGGAGAAATAGATAGGAATTCTTGAATCAGTACATAGTCAAAGTGGGGCATCTGTTTGAGTAGTTCCGACCACCATTCAGTTTCGTAACGACAGATCATACTGAGATTGTATAGCAGTAAGTAGTTAGTTAAAAGTTCATTTAAATTCGTTGGGGCTAAAATAGTTGATTTATTATTTGTATAGAACTCAATTAATGAAGCTGTCTCAGGAATATCGGTTAATAACTCGTTCATTGAAAACTTTTTATTTGCATCAAACATGGTGGAAAACATTGTCTTCGCGGCATGAGGAAATAGACCATTTTTTTGTATCCGTATTTCATCATGAATAAACTGATAGCCATTTTTCTTTCTTTTTCTTGTTGAAACACCATGTGCTAGGACAATTGAGTTGCTAGGATAATCAGGATCGACAATGAGAATGCATGCCTTTAGAAGTTGCACAATGCCGTAGAATTGAAGTAATGGTTTTGTTTGGATACTACCCTTTTCTGCATCCTGAAGGTAGAGCTGCCCATGTTCAATATATGAAATAAACCTAGGGCAATTTTCATAGCTTTTTTTCCTTGCCGCAGGATGTTGCTTTTTTTCATAGCAATGATATAAAAACTGCTGTGTATACGGAACAGAAAAGAATACGGATAATGGTTGATTACTTGGTCCGAACATGAAAAGGCTCCTTTCAACAAATGAATACGCTAACGTGGATGAGTATCTTCATCACTTAGATTAAGGGGGAAAATAATCTGTCATATTTTTTCTAGTCAAGTTATGATAAAATAACTAAGGTAAAAAACCGGAGGTAAAGTAGATGAAATTATTAAAAAGGGCATCAGTAGTTAGTTTGATTTTGTTATTTCTTGTATCAGTCATTTACACACCATTTGCTTCACCAGTTGGCGCGGAAGAAACGCCTGATGTGTTATCTTTGAATGCAGGTGCAGCCATTCTTCTAGATGCAGATACTGGACAAATTCTATATGAAAAAAATCCTGATGAGTTACTTGGTGTAGCTAGTATGTCCAAAATGATGACGGAGTATTTAGTACTCGAGGCGATTGAGGACAAAAAGATTACTTGGGATCAAGAAGTGAAAATTGATTCCTATGTTCATGAGCTGTCAGCAGCGCCTGAATTGTCTAATGTTGGTTTAACAGAGGGAGAAAACTATACGGTTAAGCAGTTGTTTGAGGCAATGGCCGTCTATTCTGGTAATGCAGCCGCTGTTGCATTGGCACAAACCGTAGCTGGAAGTGAAGCAAAATTTGTAGAGATGATGAATGCAAAAGCTGAGGAAATGGGCTTGAAGGACTATCGTTTTGTCAATGCAACCGGTTTGAATAATGCTGATTTAATGGGGGAAATCCCAGCTGGTGAACCAACTGATGAAAATTTAATGTCTGCACGAGCAACAGCTAAGTTGGCTTTTAATTTACTGAATGATTATCCTGAAATTTTAGAGACAACATCCATTGAGAAATTACAATTTGTCGATGGCAGGGAGTATCCTAGCTTTAATTGGATGCTTCCTGGTCTAACATTTGGTTATCCCGGAGTAGATGGTCTTAAGACAGGATCGACCGATTTTGCGGGTGCTTGCTTTACAGCAACGGCAACCAAGGATGGTCACCGAGTGATTTCAGTTGTTATGAAGTGTGAGTCGAAAAATGCACGTTTTGAAGAAACCCGTAAATTACTTGATTATGGTTTCAACACCTTCGCTGAAAAGGAAGTTTATCCAGCAAAGTCGAAGGTCGAAGGAACTGATTCGATTGGTGTAACAAACGGGAAAGCAGATAAAGTAACATTTTCGACAAAAGAGCCTATTTCAGTGATTACAGATAAAAATGTAAAGTCAAATTACAAATTGAAGTATACACCTGATAAGGACAAGCTTGATGAAGATGGGCATTTGGTGGCACCTGTTAAAAAGGGTGAAAAAGTTGGAACAGCTACTTTAGTTGATGAAAATGGGGAAGCCATTCAATTTATTAATGATGACATGGCTAAAAGTATTACGACAGATGTTGTTGTAGATAAAGCTGTGGAGGAGTCCAACATCTTTGTTCGTTCTTGGAATTCAATCGCCGATTTCTTCTCAGGTTTATTCAACTAGTTGAATAATTTGACGGCGTGATTCAATCGATTCACATACTTTCTACTCAGTAAATAAGATCTGCACAGATAAACTACGTGCAGGTCTTTTTGTCGATTTATTAACGAGAGTGTCGAAGTTGTAAATGTAGATTACGTCACTGTCACAATTAAATGACAATCTAATGAC
>JAVBKB010000137.1:0-12288 GCA_031554275.1 Caryophanales bacterium
TAAGAAAATAGGTGAAATAATGATCGATCACTACAGTGTTTTGGCAGTTTCAAAGGAAGCCGATGCGGATGAAATCAAGAAAGCATACCGGGCACTAGCGAAAAAGTATCACCCAGATTTACAAAGCGGTAATGCCGCGAAATTTAAGGAAATTCAAGAGGCATACGATGTCCTAAGTAGTCCTGTACGGAAGCAAGTATTTGATGAGAAACTGCCAAAACGGCCGCAGAGAACAAGTCAGACACAACAAACAAGTCCGGACTCGGGTCCTGCAAGTTTCAATGTTGGACAGAGTTTTGAGCGGTTTTTTTCCTTTAATCCGGTAACGAAGGAATACACGGGAAAAGAGAAAACAAAGAAAAATGACAAAAATCCACTGGATACCTCCGACCTGTTTGATGCTTTTTTCAATCCAGGTAAGAAGAAATGATAGGAGGGAGTCAGGGTGAATAGAAGAGTTGAGGAAACAGTTAGCAAACCGGCAGAGGCGAGTTCGTCAAGCGTTGTTGAAATATTTATTTATGGTGTGTTTGCACTATTAATTGTACTGGCACTATTCGCTGCGTTCTACTCATTGGCACTACTGATGTTTATGGGGGCGCTAGCGATATTTCTTGTCAGTAAGCCGATGGATGAGGATGTTGTTGCACCTGTGGCAGTTGATGTGATTAGTAAACTGCTGTTGCTTGATGACGAGGGTGGAATTATGAAAGAGTGGCATTTGCTGGGGCGGCCATCGCTCTTAATTGGTAGAAGTTATAAGAATGAAGAAGTGGATATAGATTTGTCTGACCAACAGTATGCAGTATTGGTTTCGCAACAGCATGCAGTCATCAACTGCGCAGACGGAATTTGGTACATAGAAGATGTGAGTTCTGCGAACGGTATCGGCGTGAGACGCCGAACGTCGACGGACATTGTCAAGATAAGAAATGACAGGCCGTATAAACTAGCAAATGGAGACGTGATTTTTATCGGGAAGATTAAGCTATTGGTAAATTGATTTGTGAAGAAATGATTGACGAGATGGAAGGGGTTTGGATATGAGTTTAGTGAGATGTGGAAATGGTCATATGTTTAGTTCCCGCAGGTATGGGAATATTTGTCCTTATTGTAATAGTGTTGTTCAAGACCTGAGTACTGCAGGTTTGACCAGTGATCAGGAGGGGAATTTTGATCAGGATATGCCTTATCTTGGAGAGCTAGAAGTGATTAGCCCAGTGACAGGATGGCTTGTATGTATTGAGGGACCGCAACTTGGACGTGATTACCGGATTATGCCAGAGAAAAACTTTGTTGGTCGAGCAGAAGATATGGACATTCAGATTATCGGTGACAACACGATTTCTAGAAGAAATCATGCGGTGATTGTGTATGACCCAAAGAAGCGCGAAACATTAATTCTGCCCGGAGATGCTTCGGGCCTTGCGTACCATAACAATGAGGCTGTTTATACACCGCAAATACTCAAGTCATATGATGTCATCCAATTGGGGACTAGCAAGTTTATGTTTGTGCCAGCATGTGGGAAGCATTTTGAGTGGGAAAGTTTGAAAGAAAAGTACGGGGAGCCAGTAGGCAGTAGTAGTGGAAGTGATGGGAATGAGACAGCTAAGTCCACAGAGTGATGTGCGTATCGTGCTGTTTATTGGACTGTTGATGTTGATTGGATTACTCGTTTTTGCCTATTTGAAAAAAAACAAAAAGCCAGTTGAGACGATGCCTGTTCGTATTGGGAATGAACAACTCATTGGTCAGCGAGATGGTCAAAACGATTATTTCTCAACAGTGTGGAACGATTATGGCATATGTGCCGTTGTTGCAGATGGAATCGGCGACGAGAAGAAAGGTTGTCTAGCAAGTACATTGGCAGTCCAAACTGTCACGCATCAATTTTCGGGTATCAACGTATCTGAGGAAACTGATGAATTTCTGGATAGAGCATTGCGGCAAGCACATCGAGAAATTGCACAAAAAACAATTGCTGGGGGTGCAAGTGTTGTTACCGTCATCATCAAAGATGGCTATCTTGATTGGGCATCAGTCGGAAATGTCTCCCTTTATTTGTTTCGAGAGAAGGAGCTTCGGCAGTTAAATAAACAACATATTTACCGTCACTTGCTTGAAAAGAAAGTACTAGCTGCAGAAATATCTCGCAAAGTTGCGCTCAAAAGTAAATGGAAACAGGAAGTCACCAATTACCTAGGGTTTGAGAACTTCAGGAAAATAGAAATGCCTAAAGAAATGATGGCACTTGAGGCAAACGATCAAGTGATTATTTGTACACAGGGGTTATTTAAACAATTAAGTGTGATCGAAATTGAAACAATACTGTCACAACAAAAGACACCACAGGAAAAAGCAGAAGCATGTATGACACTTCTAGAAAAGAAACGATTGAAGGATCAAGATAACGCAACGATTGTAATAGTAGATCAATGGCAGATGGGCAGTGAGAACCATTGAACAGGTATGGGATGATTGGGGAGAACAATAAATGAGAAGACAAAATAGCAATTGGCAAACGGGATTTGTGAGCGAAGCAGGCAATTATTTGGAAAATCATGATGATTTTGCTTTTGTCGAGCTAGATGATCTAGCTTGCTGGGTTCTCGTCGACGGAATAGATTCATCGGAAGATGAGCATAGTGCTAAATTGGTTGTTGAACATATTCTACAATTGTTCACTGAGAATCCAAGTATTTCAAAGGGGAAGATGGTTGCTTATCTAAAAGAAGCACATGCCTTGCTACTTGAGCGTAGCAACCGAGACCGCTTGAAAGCTAGTGTGGTCATCGTTGTTACTGATTATGTGAGAGTTCGCTGGGCAAGTGCTGGGAATACAAGATTATACATATTTCAAAATAAGCAATTGCTAACCAAAAGTACAGATCAAAGTTACTATCAACATATGATTGAAAAACAACAAGTGCCAGCGGATGATAGTGCTGGATTTGAAGAACGAAATAATTTAACGAACTACTTAGGTATGCCCGATGCTTTCAAACCGTTTGTGTCTGATAAGTTCAAAATGATTGAAGGCAATTCACTGGTACTAGCTACAGTCGGATTTTGGGAACAGGTTAATGGAGTGGAGATGCTCGACGTAACTGAGTCAGCCACTGAACCTGCGGAAGCCGTCAACGTGTTGGAAGATTTGTTGTTAAGTAAGCAAGCAGAGCCACTTGAAAACTACACGATTGTCTCCATTTTTGCTACCAAACTATTTCAAGAGGTTAATAATACGTGGAAAATAATCAAGCGTATCATTTTAATTATGATTCCAATTATGATTGCTCTTTCAATCTTCTTTTTCTTCCGCTACCGAGCGCATGTGAAAAAAGAAGAACAGATTACTCTAATGAATACATATGAAAACAATGGTGATGAACTAGCGTTAGAAGAAAACTACGAACGATCTTTAAAAGAATACGAAAAGGCAATTACGAAAGCCGATGAGGCAAAGCAAAAGAAAGCAAAGACAAGAATTGAATCAAAGAAAAAGTCTACACAGCTGATTGTTGATGGCGACCAACTTGTAGAAGAAGAAAAATTTGATCAGGCAGTGACATACTATCAAAAAGGAAAAAAAGAAGTAAAAAAATATGAGTTTAAGCAGGAAGAGACTGTTGTCGGTCATATAGATGACAGAATTACAGAGACCGAAGACAAAAATATCGTTCATCAACTGATTCATTTAGGTGACCTTCAGACAGAAGGTGGCGACTATGTATCTGCGCTTGATTCTTACAATAAAGCAAAGACGAAATCGGTATTGATTAAATACGACGATTTTCAGGAAGAAATTGAAACAAAAGTGGCTACCACAGAAGCGCTGATGAAGAAGCAAGCAAATGAAGCTGCGAAGAGTCAGGCTGAGACGCTCGAGAAGCAAGGTGATGAAAATCTATCTGTTGGAAAGACGGATTTAGCGATTCAGAATTACCGCTCAGCTGTTGTTGCCTATGAGAATGCTCAACTTCCAGATAAAGCGGCAAGTGTAGGACAGAAAATTGTTGATGCAGAGGCAAAGAAAACAGAAGAGGCACAGGCGGGAAAGAAGACGCAAGGCGAAGCTTTTGAGAAACAGGGCGATGAAGCACTCGCAGCTAGTAAATTTGATGAAGCAATTCAAAAGTACCAAGAGGCATTAGCTGTTTATGATGAAGCAGGTCTACCTGAAAAGGTAACTGGAGCCCAGAAGAAAATTGAAGACGCAGAAAAGAAAAAACAAGAAGCTTTTGTCGCAGGGAAGAAAGCTGAGGGAGAAGCTTATGAAGCACAAGGAGATACTTATAAGGCAGCTGAGAATTATCCAGCAGCTAAGGATTCCTATACAGTGGCAGAGCGACTTTATCAAGAAGCTGAATTACTTGACCGTGTGTTCCAAGTGGAGAGGAAGTTAATTGACCTTGAGACACTAATGAACCCAGAGTGACTACTTGTGTCGTTAGAGAGAAAAGGATTGAATGGGTTATTGATGGGGAGAAATGAGGTGTTCGTATGGATATGAAAGAATTGATTCGTGATCGTTTGCAAGGTATGGAGGATTTGGAACATCGTCAGTTACTAAAAACACTGATGACAAATGTTTTTTTACAGCTAGAAGAACATAATACGCAATTTCACTCGCAACTCGAGAAACGGATATTCGAGGAATTGGACTCAGGTGCAGAGCAGTACGACATCTATTGTTCTATATGCCGCAGGGAGGTTCTAGATCCTTTTCACCCGTTCTTGTTTCCAATGGTTGCGGAAGATTTAACGCAGGAACAGTGGGATATGAATGAGCTGATGGACTCAATTACTGGTACAGAGGTATTTAAGCTGATGACAATATTCATGGCGTGTGATTTTCTAGAGATTGAAAAAATGCTGGATTCGAAGCGGCATTTTATAGGGAAAATTATCACTGATCGTAACGAATATGAAATTGAGCTATTTGTGCAGCGGAATCAATCCTATGTAAATGAGATTGAAAAACTCTATCATATTTTCTTGAAAAACGATTTGCAATGGAATACAGTGCATCATCCATACTTAGCAAAATTTCTCGATGTCTACATCAAGCCACTGAACGACATCCAGATTGAAGATGGTGAAAAAATTGAAGAAGTCATCTTTCAGCTAGATGAATTCGATGCATTTAAACATACTGATATCATTCCGCTTTGGAATGTCAGGCAGGTTGAAGTGAGGGATATTGTGTTCCCAGCGCCCGTGCATCACCGAATTAACTATGAACACCGGATTCAGCTAGATAAACTAGGCAGCGAACATGGCTACCTCGCTGATGGTGATCCTAAATTAATTCGCTATGTAAAAAGGACAGAGGATGCACTCATTGTTGCCTCGGAAGAAGGAGAAGGTGTTCTCTGGGATGTGTATCAAATAGCGAATCCAGTAGAAGATCCAATTAACCTTAGTGAATATCATATTGCTTCTAATCGAAGAAAGAGTACATTCCTTGAACAGTATATTCATAAAAATGGCACGCTTATTCGTTCGGTTGCTGAAATATCAAGGGTGGTTCGCTCTTTTGAGCTAGAAGTAGAATATCATGTTGATCAGGTTGAAATTATGGCACATGGATCAATTGCCATTGAAACCTATCCGCTCAATCGTTTTCTCCATGATAATGTTCGCGATGAACAGGATAGGCGCTTAATGGTCATTGTTTTTAGTACACAGGGTGAACGCAATTTTACAACATATGACACACTAAGCTACATTGTTGCGGAAATTCAATTGGTTTTCCCTGAATACCAATGTGCTGGGGTACTACGATGAATTATATTTGGGAATTGCTCATTAGAGCTGAAGAAGAGGGCATCGAGCCGAAAGAAATCACATTCAAATATCCAGCAGTGTTTTCACCATATATGGAGCTGAACTTTGAGTCACTGAATACAACCACTGTGATGCGAGAGGTGGATGTAAATCCGTATATTCGCTTCAATGACATTTTTGCGACATTATTTGATCGTAACAATCATGAGGATATAGAACTACGTGAGAAAATTTTTGATATCCTAATACATTTTCTAGGAGAAGTAGATCGTTGGCAGGGAATGAACAAGCGAGAATATTATATTCAGTTTGTTGTTGACGAGATTTTGACAGGGGCTTTTGGCCGGAAAATACAAGCGTATTTTGAGCTGTGTAATCCAATTGAAAGAGAGATTATTGCCAGCAGTGTGCTGAGGATGTATAAGCTGGGTGAAAGCATTTACGTGTTTAAGGATACAGTCCAATCAATCTTCAAGTATTCGATTATTTTCGCCAACGCAAGAGAGAAAGATGAATTGATGATTTATATTTGTGAAGCGAAAACACCTTTAAGTGAGAAGAAACTCAGTGTACTAAAAGATTTGTTTCTCCCTTTTCAGTTCGATGTTGAAATCTATTGGGAGTACATATTTGGCATTATTGATGTCGACGAAGCAATGCAGCTTGACAGAATTGTTGTCTACTAATTGATAGTTGAAATCTTCATTAAACAAGGTAATTGACAAAGTACAAATAAAGAGGTGGCGTAAACATGAGCTTATACTCGTACAAATTGATAAAGGATACGGAAGATAGACCGGTGACCAAGTACACTAGGCAAGAACTGGAACAATTAACAACGTTACAATTGCGAGATATTTGTTATAAGGAAAAACTGGTGAAAGGGATTGCGAATTCGCTTGATCGAACGGGATTCATACAGACAATCTTGCAATTTCGTGGATCGAACGAAGATTATTTAATCCGGAGAAATGACGTTACAGGAAATACAAATTTAAAAAATTTTCTAGCTAAAAAGCTGGGTGAGTCTCTTTCTGACTATGGGAAAATCAAGCAGCCTGCTAAATTAATCTTTTATGAGGATTTAGCAGTTGGTAAACGGGATCAGTATATGGTTGAAACAGAGGGACTCGTTGCAGAGTCCAATGTACTGTTGGTTGATGAACAGTATAAACTGCGCGGTATATTCCATTTGATTCCTGATGAAGAGAAGAAAAATCGTTACTACCTATGTACAAGTGGCTTAAGTGAAATTGGCGAAGTACATAATCGCAATTTTCATTTACTCTACTTTGATGAAACAACATCAAAATATCTATACAATCTCTATTACCAGAAACAGGATATTTTTGAGAATACCATTAATTATTATGATATCCCAATTAACAATATCGAAATCCGGCCGCTCGAAACGACATCGGCTGTATTAGCAATTGATTTTGGTACGACAAATACAACGGCAGGTGTGTTTTTAGATGAAAACTATGTAAAGTCTCCGAATGAAAATGATATTGCCAATGGAACAATTAAGCTGAACGAAATTAATTACTTGTTATTCAAAAATACTGCAAATGAAAAAGAGGACGATTCTTGGTTGCTGCCGACAATTGTTAGTGTTCGAGATTGTTCAAGCAAGCAGGGTATTCAATTTGATTTTGGATATGACGCGATTAAACATATTAATTGGACCAATCATTGTAGCGTAGCTTCTGTTTTTCATGAGATTAAACGGTGGGTCGGTTCTTATGAACAAATGGAGAAGGTTACGGATTATAACGGAAACACGACTGAGGTTATGCGTGGAGATGTGATCACTGCATACCTCGAGCATGTGATTCATGTAGCAGAACACCAAGTCAAATGTCGGTTTTCTAAGTTACACATTTCAAGTCCAGTTAAGCTGAAACAACAGTCGCTTGATATGTTTGTACAGTTATTGCCTGAATACCAAATTGAAACAGAACACGCACTTGATGAGGGAATCGCCGTGCTTTACAACACAATCGCGGGCCAAATTGAACGTGAAAGCTTTGTTGATGGCGAGAGCTATCAAGCTTTAGTGATTGATTGTGGTGGTGGAACAACTGATCTCTCTTCTTGTGTGTTCCAAATTAAGAACGGTGAGCTAGCCTATCAAATTGATATTAATACGACGTTTGAAAATGGCGATATCAATTTTGGAGGAAACAACATCACCTATCGCATTATGCAGTTTATGAAAATTGCCTTTGCAAATTATTACAGTGGACGTAGCGACATCACACATATCGATGCATTATTTCCCTTTCCGAGTGTTGAGGTCTATCGCAGAATTGATGAACAAGGAAGCGAGAAAGTCTATCAGCTACTTGAGAAGCGATATGCCGAAGTTGAAAAGATTATCCCAACTCGTTTTAAGGACTATGAACATCAATCTTCGGAAGCCTATCAAATGGTGAAGGCAAACTATCATTTTTTCTGGCGAATTGCAGATGAAATGAAGAAAGAATTCTTTCGGAAGACAGGAATACAGCGGAGTACATTTCATGATAAAGGACTCAAGAAGGAAGAGTCTGATTTAAAAATCACGATTGTTGATTCATGGCGTTTCGCGATGAATGATGGCGGGAAACTTCGCTATGAGTATGAACTACCTAGGGTCGTTTTCAATATTAATGAGATTCAAACCCTGATAAAAGGCGATATTTATGCTGTTGTGAAGAAATTTCTAGAAGGATTCTTTGAAGATGGTTCGCTTCAAGATTATTCAATCATTAAGTTGACCGGTCAATCCTGCAGGATTGATGTGTTTCGCGATGCTTTGAAGGAATTTGTTCCTGGTCGATATATTGACTTTCGGCAGCGAGAGAATAGCCTGATGGACTTAAAACTTTCTTGCCTCAGCGGTGTATTACGTTATATTAATGCGAAAAAAACAGGGTATGTACGAGCAACAATCACCAATTCAGCACCAATTACACCCTATTCGATTATTGCTTATAAGCACAATAAGGAAGAACATTTATTAATTGCGAAACTTGAACAGATTAATCAGGTGAGTGGATTTATTTCTCGCTACATTGATGTACAGGACATGGAATTCTTTTTGCGAAATTCAAATGACGAGACCGT
Source organism: Caryophanales bacterium (assembly GCA_031554275.1). Lineage (GTDB taxonomy): Bacteria > Bacillota > Bacilli > JARBTR01 > JARBTR01 > JAVBKB01. The sequence goes on from JAVBKB010000137.1 coordinate 8,902, forward strand.
TTTCAAGCACATTTATCGAAATGATCAGGTCAACTATACGCCAATTACCTATGAAGATGTCAATACAGTGTATCAAGAAAATATTGCCCAAGATGAAGTGGATACGATAGCGGATGGGGTTGTAAAGTTCTTTGTTTTTGCAAGTGATGAGAAGTGGGGATTCTATGTCCTGCCGATTGCTAGAAGAAACGGACAGCTACTTCTAGGAGAAAGACAATTCTTTTCATTTGAAAGTGATGCATGGGAATTGAATTTCTTTGACGGTGTTAAGTAAAGGGAGGCAACGTGAAATGTTTCGATATCATTACCCTATGTTCAAGAAAGGGCGCATTCTTAAGCGTGACATGCTCGAGGATTTACGCGATTTTCCGCGGGAAGTCACTGATTTGTTTTATCACAATTACAGTGATGGTGTGATAACAGGCGCCAATATTGTCGTTAATGAGAATGCGAATCGATTCGTCGTGACAAAAGGAATTGTCAAATTTCAAGGAAAGCTCTATGTTTTGCGTGAGGATACAGAAATAGCGTATTTCTCAACTGGAAAAGATACTTTAGTGAAATTACGCTTCACAGAGGTAGCGTCGTCATTAGACTTTGTTGAGGGTCTTGCAGACATTGTATTAGATGAATCTGTTGACATTGGAGAAAACGAAATGGAACTCGCTCGTTATAAGTTGAAGATAGGTGCTTACCTCAGATCAGATTATCAAGACTTAGCTGATTTCAATACGGAATATAATACGGTTAATATTATTCATGTTGCCTATTCAGGGGAGCGGGAAAAGACAGTGCACCCAGATTTCCTTAGATACTTTGCAAGAGAAATACTGAAGAATGGAGCGCAGAATCCTTATGATATTGCTTTTTCCTTTCAGTGCTTAAATGAGCGTGTTGTCAATCGTGAATTGATTTGTGCCTACCTTGCGAATCGTTCTAAACAGGCAAGTGAATTGTATTCAAACGAAGAGATTCATCGGGCGCTCGTCCAAATTGCACTCGACGCTATACATCATGCTGGTAGCGGGAGAAGTGTTCGTAATGGTGTGCGAAAGATTTTGGTGGATTAGTAACGTTACGTTATTGCATAACTTGCTACACAAATGAATGTCGTAGACATCGTTTTAAACAAAATTAAATAGAAAAAATGGAGGAGACAAACATGCCATACAATGACGAGGATATCGCACAGATTACGAGAGAGGCAAGGGAGAAGAAAAAAATTGCTAATATAGAAAAGCAGTTATCTGAAATGGATATTGTTCAGGCAATCAAGGCTGGTGAGGTTGTGATTGATGAAGAAGTTATCGGATTTGTTCCGGTGCAATTCTATGATGGCCAAATCAGCTTCTGCATCCCTGAAAGTTTTAAAGTAATGGAAGAAGAAGTGCGGGATGTAAAGTATCCATCGAAACACCAACCCGATACTATTTACACGAGCATAGACACAACAATTAATGTAACAGTCAAGATCCTTGTCGAACAAGAAATACCGGCGGATGAACTGAAAGATTTCACTTTCGTCATGCGAGATACACTAAGAAAAATGCAACCAGGCACGGAACTGCTAGATGTGGGTACAAAAGAAGTGAATGGAAATGAAATTGGCTTCTTTGACTTCATTTCACCGGCACTTGACAATAAAATGTACAATTTGATGTCGATATACCGAGTTGATGAACGAGTCGTCGTCAGTTCAGTTAACTGTCTAAAGCGAGATATGACATTCTGGAAACCCATTGCCTATGCAATGATGGAAACCATCTCAATCAAAACAAAATCAGCTGAGGAGGATGCGAACTAATGGATAAACAAATGATGCCGAAATCAAGTTCCAAAGTAGTGCCAATAGAACCGCAAAAAAGTGCTAAGCCGCTAGTAGCGACAAAATCAGGTGAAGGCAGCAACCCAATGGTTATACTACCAAGTAGTAAAGGTACGACAGCGCCTTTCGCCCTGAGTGCTGCCGCAATGACCTACCTTTCCGCAGCGAAAAATGGAAAGAAAATAAGTAAACAGGGGAATGTTGAAAAAATCTATGCGAGTAGTGAAAGTACACATCAGGATGCTATTTCAACTTATAAAGACCTAGTTATTTTGCCTTACAAGATCCGGGTGACGGAGCTCGAAATGAGACAAGAAATGAATGAACACGCAACACTGCATTTAATCGGGGTAATCCCAGAAGAAGAACAGGATCAATACGTACACACGACGTCGCCAGATACTGATATAGAAGTCTTGCAAATGGTTGGTGATGGACAAGCGGTACCGATTTTCAATGGCATTGCCCAAGATGTAGAAGTGAAAGTAGTACAAGGGATTTACTATCTAGACATAAAAGCAATCTCCCGCTCATTTCTACTTGATGTCACAAAGAAAAGCCAGACGTATCAAGATGTCAGCATGAGTTATGTTGATTTAATTAAAGCCTCGATTAAAGACCAACCTGGCGCAGATTCAATTGATCGGGTATCAAATGGTGCGGCGATTGGTGAATTCACGATGCAATATTTAGAGACAGACTGGGAGTTCCTCAAGCGAATGGCATCACGATTCAATTCTGGTCTAGTACCAGATATTGTTTTCCCGGAAATAAAATTTTACTTCGGTATCCCGTTTGGGTCAGGAGATGTTAAAGAACTAGATGCAATCAACTATAGCGTAAAAAAGATGCTTGGCCATTACCTGATTTCCAGTAAGAATCATCTTCAAGGGGTTGGAGATAACGACTACATCTACTATGAAGTAGAGTCTACAAAGGTACTGAAGATAGGGAATGAAGTGAGTTTTCAATCACGAAAATTGTCTGTCAATAAAATTCTCACAACACTGAAGGATGGCTTACTAAAGCATGTGTACACATTGGCACCAAAAAAAGGATTCAGTGTGCATACAACCTATAATACTGCAATCATTGGTGCTTCTATTCAAGGGAAAGTGATTGATATTGGAGGCGATAAAATTCGTATCCAAGTGGATTTTGATGAAAGTCAAGATGTAGGTACAGCTTATTGGTTCCCTTACTCGACAATTTACGCTTCAGAGGACAATACAGGTTGGTATTGTATGCCAGAGAAAGGTGACTCAGTACGTGTTTATTTTCCTGGGAACAAGGAAGAGGAGGGGATTGCAATCAGCTCAGTTTCCAAATCTCCACCACAAACGGGTGCAATGATGGAAGCGAGTAAGCCTCAGCCAGCCGGCGCTTCAGTGTCTGCTTCCGCAGCTCCAAGTGGCGGTGGTGGAAATGGAGGGGGAGGCGGAACAAGCGCGCCACCAGACAGTAGACAAGACCCAGCACGTATGGCAGATCCAGACGTGAAAACACTCTGCACAAAGCATGGAAAACAAATTATGCTTGCCCCTGACAAAATTGTCATCTCA
>JAVBKB010000002.1:0-3933 GCA_031554275.1 Caryophanales bacterium
CGGTCTCATGTGAATCCCCTTTAATCAAAATTGTTTTTTTTATTATACTATTTACATGCGAAACTTTAAAGTAGGGAAGAGAAAAAGGTTGATATTATTTGCTTTTGTTGATATGAAATAATCTGCATAACACAAAAAAAAAACAAAAAACAAGACTTATTTTACTAAATACAGTATGGTATAAATAAATAGGACACTATATACGTGCGAATGCGTGTGCGTATTTTATTTATAACATTTACAGGAGGAATTTATCTTGGAGGCAACACTATCTACTAAAGACCCATTGATTCAGCAACTAAACGGAGACATTATACTTTTCCCCGAAGTTTTTCCAATAACTGAAGATATGCATACTACCCATAAAGGTGTTTCTAGATTAGTTATGTTGGATCGTTATTCTTTTAAGGACTCTGAAAAGAAAACAATCAAAGAAGGAGACTTGGTAATCCTAACTGTGAAAGCGGATCCGAAGTTTCCTGCCAGGGGTCTGGGTAGAATTGTTTCTTTAGATAAAGATGCACGGATTGCTAAGGTTCTTGTTGATGAAGAATTTCGAAATGTTCTCGTAGACGAGATTGGTCAAAATACTGGCATTGTTGAAAGAGCATTTAATGAGTTTGATAAACCAATTGAGATTTACTATGAACAAATTGCAAAGCGTAATGCATTTGGTTTGAGCAAGGTAGAAAATTCCGACACACTTCGTAAGGAGTGGTTTGATAAATTCTATCAAGAACTTAAGAGTTTGAATTTTGTTCCTGCTGGGCGCGTGCTCTATGGTGCAGGTACAAATAGTCAAGTGACGTTTTTCAATTGCTACGTAACCCCTTTTGTGCAAGATTCCCGCGAAGGGATTGCCACTCATCGGAAGAAGATTACGGAAATTATGAGTCGTGGTGGTGGTGTTGGAACGAATGGGTCATCGCTAAGACCACGCAATACCTTGGCTCGTGGTGTGAATGGCCGCTCTTCTGGTGCAGTTTCGTGGTTGGATGATATTGCAAAGCTAACACATTTGGTTGAGCAAGGTGGCTCGCGTCGTGGTGCACAAATGATCATGATGGCTGATTGGCATCCGGATATTGTAGAATTTATTATTTCAAAAATGCAGAACCCAAGAATTTTACAATTTCTGATAGAGACGTCTAAAGATGAAAGCATCAAGCGACTAGCAACTGAGAAACTAAAGTTCAATCCGTTTACTGAAAGTGAATTGGCAATGTACGGTGTCATTACTTCTAAGAAAAGCCTTCCAAACAATGCTGGTTTCTCTGATCAAATGCTTCAATATGCAGAAGAAAGAATCCGTGTAGGTGGGGAGTACACAGTACATAACCCTGACTTCTTGACAGGTGCGAATATCTCTGTTTGTATTACAAATGACTTTATGACTGCAGTCGAAAAGAATCTTGATTATCCGCTTAGATTTCCTGATGTTGAATCCTATAATAAAGAACAAATGGAGTTCTACGATAATAATTGGTATCATGTCGGTGATGTCAACGAGTGGGAGAAAATGGGGTATAAGGTACGCACATACCGGACTATTTCTGCTCGTGAATTGTGGAATTTGATCAATATTTGTGCGACTTATTCTGCAGAACCAGGAATCTTCTTTATTGATAATGCGAACATGATGACTAATGCAAAGTCATATGGGCAAAAGGTTGTTGCAACAAATCCTTGTGGAGAACAACCACTTGCACCTTGGTCAGTGTGTAACTTAGCTGCAATTAATTTAGCAAATATGGTAGATAAGTCAAAGAAACAAGTAGACTACGACAAGTTAAAGCAGACAGTTCGGATAGGTGTTCGGATGCAAGATAATGTTATTGATGCGACTCCTTATTTCTTAGAAGAAAATACAGAGCAAGCACTTGGCGAGCGTCGAGTGGGACTTGGTGTAATGGGCTTGCATGATCTATTGATCTACTGTGAAAAGGCATACGGATCTTCTGATGCAAATGCCTTGGTAGATAAGGTTTTTGAAATTATTGCTACAACTGCTTATGAAACGTCAATTGCCTTAGCGAAAGAAAAAGGAAGCTTTGGTTTCCTTGAGTCTGCGTCAACTGAAGAAAACAAAGCTATTCGCGAGCGTTTTGTTCAGTCAGGATATATGCAGCAGATGCCTGAACATATCCGTCAAGGCGTGTTAGAGAATGGTATTCGAAATTCACATCTGATTACTGTCGCTCCAACTGGAAGCACGGGTACAATGGTTGGCGTTTCAACGGGACTTGAGCCTTACTATTCATTTACTTATTTCCGTAGTGGACGGCTTGGTAAGTTTATCGAGGTGAAAGCAGATATTGTTCAAGAATATCTGAATAATAATCCAGAAGCAGACGCTAATAAATTACCAGATTGGTTTATTTCTGCGATGGAACTTACTCCAGATGATCATGCAGATGTGCAGTGTATCATTCAGCGTTGGGTAGATAGTTCAATTAGTAAAACCGTGAATGCACCAAAAGGGTTCTCTGTGGCACAGGTTGAAAAGGTTTACGAGCGTTTGTACAAGGGTGGCGCAAAGGGTGGAACGGTGTACGTAGATGGTAGCCGTGATAGTCAAGTGTTGTCACTTACAACTGATGAAAACGTACAGCAAGAATTTGAATTGCCTGTAGAAAAACACGTTGTTGTGGTACTAGACACTATCTCAGAACTGACATCAACTGACGTTACTTTCGGCAGTGAAGTTGGGGAGATTTGTCCAATCTGTCGCGAAGGTACTATAGAAAACCTTGGTGGATGCAACTCATGTACGAAGTGTGGCGCCCAATTGAAATGTGGATTATAAGTAAATAGCACGATCTGTATAACGACCGAATCTAATCTGTTAGAAATACTGTACTGTTCCAAACACAGCTGTGAGGGACAGTACAATTTCAACGGGTTAGATTTTTCGGTTTCCCCACCTTTTCCAAGTTCTTTTTCGGTTTTTCCAGCATTTATTATTGGTAAAAGTTGAAAAGAGTTGATGTGTGTGCAGATTGACGGTGTTTTTTCTGGTGGCGGAATGAAAGGGTATGCACTGATTGGCGCAATTGAAGCTGCTGAAGAAAGGGGATTTCAATTCAAAAGAGTTGCTGGAGCAAGCGCAGGTGCAATTGCTGCAGCTTTTCTTGCAGCTGGGTTTTCCAGTCGAGAGATATATCAAATTATGATTGATGCCCCAAGAAAAACTTTTCTTGATGCCAGTTTTCGCTCATTACCGATTATCAAATGGTTGATGCTATATTGGAGCATGGGCTTGTATAAAGGCGATGCCTTAGAGAAGTGGCTTGCCGAATCCCTAGCGAAAAAAGGCATATATACTTTTAAGGAAATCGAGCCTGGCACTCTGAAGATAATCGTTTCAGATGTAACCAATAATAAATTATTGGTGATTCCAGATGATTTACCGAAACATCATATTCATCCAGATAGCTTTTCAGTTGCTAAGGCGGTTCGAATGAGTGCCAGTATTCCATACATTTTTCGTCCAGTAAAGTTAAAGAAGAATTTAATCGTTGATGGAGGAATGTTAAGCAACTTCCCCATGTGGTTGTTTGAATCAAAGGATAGTGAAACACCAAGAGAGCGCCCAGTACTTGGTATTCGATTAACACCTAAAGAAAAAACCTTTGAGAAACGGAAAATTGATAATTCATTGGAAATGTTTTCAGCGTTGTTCGACACTATGTTAAATGCTCATGACCTGCGTTACATCTCCAGAAAAATTGAAAAGGATATAATTTTCATTTCCTTAAAAGAAGGTATTGCTGCGGAATTTGATCTACCTAAAGAAGAGTGCATCGAACTTGTTCAGACTGGAAAAAAAACTGCTGAAACTTTTTTTGAAACTTGGGATTACGGAATGTAGAAACCTCTAGTCATGGAAAATATATTTTGTTGGAGCACTGTGGTGCTCTGTTTTTGTTTTTG
>JAVBKB010000096.1:0-8464 GCA_031554275.1 Caryophanales bacterium
TATGATTGGCCAAATGAAAGGCTCCAAACAAAGCCACTGCTAGGGTAAAAAATGAATATACACTCAAATTCACATTTGCTAAGGAACGATACAAAAGATTTTTGTTTTCTAAACTAGTGCTCATAAACAGAACACCAATGATAACAACTGCCGATGTAATAATAGTTATCAGCATCGCAATTCTAAAAATAAAATTTGCTTTTTTGTAATTGAACCATAATAAATAGATACTATATGCGACTACACAGATGATAGTGAGCAAAACTATCAAAACAATTTTACTAACCCACTGTATTTGATCCTGATTTGTTAGACTTCCAAATTTTTTTGTAATATCAACAATTTGAAATAAAGAGAATTTTTCTTCAAACGTATTAGAAGGAATCACAAACCATTTTCTGGTGATGAATAGAATAACTAACATGCCACATAAAATTGCTTGCCAACAATATGCTGATTTTTTTGATACTGCTTTTTTTACCTTTAAGGCGAAATTTTCAAATGGGTCAATCTCAGCCTTTTGAATGTGTGAAGTTGTTGATTCCGCTTGACCCTGATCTTTACCACAATTCTCACAAAAAATCTCGCTTCCCGTTAGCTCGTTACCACAACTCTCACAAACTACTTTCTCTTCCAGTGATTGCTGACTAGTTTGAGTTAAAGTTATCTGTACGGTTGAATTACCACACTTCCCACAAAATTTTGCACTTTCACTAATCTCACTTCCACATTTTTCGCAACACTTTTTTTCACTAAGAGCTTTTTTCAGTAGAGATCGTGTTACATTTTGATTTCCACATTTACCACAGAATTTTATTTTCTCATTTATCTCGTTTCCACATTTTTCACAAATCATAATTACTCCTCCATTTTTTTCTCTTCAAGCTAGTCACTTAACATTCGAATATATATTTTGCGACTTCATTTGTGTCATTGTCACCTACCCCAAAAATCTCACAAACTTCCGTTTCGCTTCCGAGTATTTCTTTTGACTAATCGGAATGGTTTCCCCATTAAAAAGTGTGATTGATTCTAATCCGAATTTCTCAATACGATCCATATTGATAAGGAATCGATTGTGGCACCTGATAAACTTGCCGTCTGGTAGTTTAGCCTCAATATCACTCAATTTGGATGTGATTGAATGCGATTTGTTTTTCATATAGATATGACAAGTACGTTTTTCACTTTGAATGTACACTATTTGATTAATCGGAATGACAGTGACCTCGCTATTTTTGGAAAATGAAATGATACTTTGTTTATCATTATCAATAGCGTCTTGACAAATTTCGATTGCTTTCCGGATATTGGCTTCCGTAATCGGCTTATGAATAAAATACATCGGTTTAACAGTCATTGCATCGTTAATATGACCTTCGTGTCCTGTAACAAAGACTACTTTGACTGTCGGATCTAATTGATAGATTTTTTCTGCAATTTCAATGCCTGATTTCTGCTTCAGCTCAATATCCAGAAAAACAATATCTACTTGACTAATCAAATCTTCCATTAAAAATTCAAAATGGATTTCATCTTGAAATTCCGAAACCTTAAAATCTTGGTCATGCAGTGTTTTTTCAACTAGCATTCTTATTGAATCAATATGTTCGCGCTGATCATCACAAATAACAATGTTTAGCATAAATAACCTCACAGTATCAAAGAAGAAGTCAATTAATATCCATTTCTATGATAATATAAAACAAACGGAATTAGTTCATTTATGCAAAAAGTAAGCTTATTTTGCAAAGTTTAACGATTGATTCAATATTGTTTTGACATCTCCTATAATGGAATTTATTATGTAATCGGGGTGCCGTTTTGATTGTTATACATTTTTTTGTTTTTATTTTTCGATTTGCAGTTATGATTTGGTTTTTTCACGTTCTTCTTCCTGATAAAAGAAACAGAAAAGTATCAAGATTTTTTATTTTGGGCCTTATCATTTACGCCCTCCTTCTTAGCATCTTCAAAGAGGCTCACTTCCAAATGTACATTGAGGAAAGGGCTTTCAATCGAGTGGTTGAAGTATTCCTAAGCATTACCCTCATCTTTATTATTCCAATGTTCTGCTATAAAGGTGATTCTCGTTACAAATTTTTTATTTGCCTCATCTATTTCGTTGAACATATGACAATTAATTTGCTAATGGCAACAGTGAATAAAAACATCTTAATTGATCGTTTCCCATTAATAGAGACGCCTTTTTCAGTTCAATATGAAACTTCACTTTTTCTTTTTAAGATAGTTGATTTATTTATTATCCTAGTGATTATTTTTTTCTTAAATCAGAAGCAAAATACAAAACAAAATCGATTCCAATTGGTTTCGTTGGTCTTTTTATTGCTAGCAGTCTTTAGAATTTCCATTATAGTATTTCTAACTACAGCAACCAATTTCTATAATTTTTTTGCCCTTGTGATTGCACTTCTCGCTTCATTTGTTATTGAATGCGTTGCCTTATTTCTTATTCTTAGACAAATTAAATCCCAATTGAAACTAGAATTACAAATAGGTACATATGAAAATCAATTGCATACACAACTTGAGCATTATCAATTGCAGGTTCTCCACACAAATGAGATTAAGCAATTAAGACATGATTTTAATAATCAAATTGAAACCGTTAATGCGTTACTTATGAAGAAACAATTTGAAAAGGCATCTCAATGTATAACTGAAATTTCTCAGTCTGTTTCTATATTGGGACATTGCTCTTACTGTGAAAATAAAGTTATAGATGCCCTTTTAATGAACAAATATCAAACAGCATCCGAGATGAACACTCCTGTTGAAATAAATGTTCATCTTTCAGAAGGTAACAATATTCATATCCTTGATCTACACAATATTTTCTCGAATTTACTAGATAACGCTATTAAAGCTAGTATGAAAGTTCCCATAGAAAAGAGACTAATTCAGGTGAATTGTAAAACTGCTAAAGGATTCCTATTGATTAGATGTTCAAATACTGTTAACACACCCATAGATTTGAATAAAAAAAGACCATTTTTAAATGGAGCAAAAATAAAAGGACAGGGGCTTGGACTTCAAATTGTTGAGAAAATAACGAAGAAATATGATGGTGACTTAGGATTCAGTGTAGAGTCCGATATTCTTACAGTAAAAGTTGCGATACGATACGAATGACTTTTGAAAAAACACCAGAAAATTCTTTGATGTTTTAAATTGGTCGCAAAAAATAGCAAAAAACAATGAGACATGAAATGACTTTCAATCATTTTATGTCTCATCTTATTTCTACTTTTATTGCTTCGAAATGTACTCAATCAAGTCGATAACACGGTGGGAGTAGCCTGTTTCATTATCATACCAGGCAACAGCTTTAATCAAATTACCATCTAACACCATCGTTGAAAGTCCATCAACAATCGATGAATGCGGATTGCTATTGTAGTCTCGTGACACAAGTGGCAATTCATTGTAATCCATGATTCCCTTTAAAGCGCCTTCAGAAGCTGCTTTCAGTGCACCATTGATGTCCTCTTTTGTTACCGTTTTGTCCAATTCTGCCACTAGATCGACGATTGAGACATTAGGTGTTGGCACACGCATTGCCATCCCGGTCAACTTGCCTTTTAAAGCTGGGAGAACTAGTTCAACAGCTTTGGCGGCACCAGTTGTCGTTGGGATGATGCTTTGCCCGGCTGCTCGTGCACGTCTGAAATCTTTATGTGGCAAATCCAGGATTTGCTGATCATTCGTCACTGAGTGAACTGTTGTCATCATTCCACGCTTCACTCCAAACTGCTCATGTAGCACCTTCACAAGTGGTGCCAAACAGTTGGTTGTACAGGATGCGTTGGAAATAATGTGGTGCTCCTTTGGCTTGTAGTCAGTGTGATTCACACCCATTACAATTGTAATGTCTTCATCGTCTGCTGGTGCTGAAATAATTACCTTCTTCGCTCCTGCTGCGAGATGCTTGGCAGCACCCTCACGCTTTGTAAAGAAGCCAGTCGACTCAATGACCATTTCTACACCATACTTGCTCCATTCTAATTGAGCTGGATCTTTTTGTGCCAAAACTTGCACATGTCGCCCACCAATAACAAGCTGATCTCCCTCAACCTTGATATCCTCATTTAGAATCCCGTGAATTGAATCATACTTTAACAGATGCGCTAACATCTTTGCATCTGTTAAATCATTTACAGCAACAATCTCTATTTCCGGATGGGAGAGTGCTGCTCGAAACACATTTCTGCCAATCCTACCAAATCCGTTGATACCAACCTTTACTACCATTATATATACTCCCTTCAATTAAAAAAGCGATACTCAAAAAAACAATATTTGTCTGAGTAATTATTCCCTATACATATGCGTAGCATACACATAAATGTTTAATATAAATAAATTTGTTCCTGCCAAGCTCTGAAACCTGCTTGAGAATTTCTCTATAATTTTTTCTGAGATCTCATTTAATCTGGTCTGTTTTCTAATTTTTCTAAGACAGTTCCTCGGTCAATTTGACCAAATTGAATGACTTCCTCATCTAGTTCAACAACAGGTATCATCAAGGAAAACTTCTCAACAAGCTCATCACTCGCATATATGTCGATAATTTCAATGCTGAAATCATTTGATTGCTGCAACTCATGTAACAGCTGCAAGGCTTCATCACAAAGATGACAGCCCTCTTTTGTGTAAAATTTGATTGCTTGTTTTGATAGCAACTGAGATTTAAATTGGTTTGTAGTTGATTGCAACAATGTTAATTCCTGATCATGCAGCGCACGATATTGACCTAATGCTAATGCAGGGTCTAATGATAATGGCCCAATTGAAATTCGTTTAAGATAAACTACTTTTTTCCCAATTGCTTCAAACATCCTTTTCACTTGGTGAAACTTTCCTTCAGTGATGGTAAGTTCTATCTCAGATTGTTGCCCGCTTGTCAGAATTTCTAGATGTGCCTCTTTCGCTACATATCCATCATCCAATTGAACACCTTGTTGGAAAAGCACTATGTCCTCACTGGTGACTTCTCCATCAACGATTGCGTAGTATCTTTTTGTCACATGTTTCCTTGGCGAGAGCAATTGATGTGCCAGCTGTCCGTCATTTGTGAGTAGTAGAAATCCTTCTGTGTCTCGATCCAAACGTCCTGCTGGAAATGGCTTCATAGCGGAATGTTCAGGCTTAAGAAGCTCCAACACTGTCTGCAAACGTCGATCCTCGGTTGCGGAAATATATCCTTGCGGCTTATTCATCATGAAGTAGACGAATTCCTTGTAGTCCACTTGCTCCCCACCGACAGTGATGCTACTGACATTCGGATACACATGGAATTTTCCATTCAGTACAACAGTGTTATCAACTGCAACAATGCCTGTTTTCAGTAGTTTCTTTACTTCGGTCCGTGTACCAAAACCGCTATTCGCTAGAAGCTTATCTATTCTCATTCAATCTCTCCTGCAGACGTTTGAATTGATGTACGAAATATTTCTCAAGGTTGGATAGTTTAAGTGAAACCGCTCACCGTCTTATCCTTTACAACTAGTTTAACATTAGTTACTGAAATTTTCCTTGCGATCGTCTCAAGTAAAAATTTGCGTAGCTCTGAAATAAGTTGAACCATCTCGAGAAAGAAGTGTAGTTCCCAATCAAACTCCATCTCGATCAAACAATTCTTGACACATCATTTCGAGGAGGTGCTAGTGACAGTCGTTTTAAGGGACGTCCATTGATGCGCATTTTATAAAAGTTAGTGTCAAATCCGGATAACATGTGACATTCACCTAATATTTGCGATTGAATACAATAGGTCGAATGCTTTTGACAATAATTTGGAGCGTGATGATGTGAACGATTATTATTATAGACCTCAACAACCCCAGATGCTACCACAATTGCAAAATCCATTGGGGCAACCACAAGGGCAACAATTACAACACTATCCTGGTCAGTGGCAAGATACAAATATTGAGCGTCGTGTTGACAGATTAGAACGCGAAGTCACTCAACTGCAGCGCGCAGTACAACGCATCGATCAGCGCCTTGATCGCATCGAACGTCGCTTAGGTATCTTTCAATAAATATTACAAAGAGTTAAACCGCACTTACGGCTTGATCGTACCCATCTGCTAGGGTGCTTTCTAACAGATATAGCTAGAAATCAAAAATAACTCCCCAAACACCAAATGTCAATCAGCTAGAAGTCGCTTATTGTTGACTGATCCTGATTCCATAAAAAGATAACGAAATAAGCTAAACTATTTTACGCACAGAAATCGGATTTCCTTCGTTATCTTAAAGTTGAATCAAGATGAGCATTTGGTTCTTAGGGGAGTGCTTTCATTTGTTCTGGACCAAGTTTCGAGACCACAAATGTTTTGCGCTACATTGTAAAAACTGCCGAGAATTTATACATTCTCGACAGTTTATACAAAGATTATTATTGATGATGCATCTTACTACATTTCTTCTCTTTTTCTTTTTGCTGCCAGGAGAACTCCTAATGTCAATGCGCCGAATAGTAGATAAAGATTATTCGTTGTATCGTCAGTTTTCGGAATAGGTGCTGGTACAATTGGTTTAGGATCAGGATCTGGAACTGGAACTATAGGGCTTCCATCAACTACTGTAACCTTAATCGTAATCTCGGTTCCTAGTACTGTTCTGAAAGTAACATTATAGCTTCCTACTTTCCCTTCAATGCTGTTACTGCTAATTGCTATTGCTAACAGCTCTCCAGTTTCCAAATTCCATCCATAAGCATCTGCTAACATAATAATTTTCTCATCTGTTAGACCCGCTACATCCTTGACGTCTATCGTAAAGTCTTTGGCATGAATCGCTTCTTTATTTTCCTCACTAATCACAACATTTGAATCTACTACAGTTGCAATTAACTCAAGTGTAGTACCTGCTGCAGTTTTGTAAAGAACTTTGTAAGCGCCCGGTTTTGCCTGGATGTCTTGCACTACATCGACAATTCTAACATAACTATTATCGACTGTACTCCATGCTCTTACTTGACCTAGAGCAATCAGCCTTTCAAGATCTAAACCAGTTACTTCACTAGCTTTAATTGTAAAATTGTTTCCGCCGATCGCTTCGTGATTATCTGGATCTACAATTACTTTATCAAGTACAGTTGCTTTTACCGTTACGCTTGTGCCTTTTTCTGTTGCAAATGTCACATCGTATACGCCAAGCTTTGCAAGTAGAGCATCTGCATTGACTTTAGTGATAGCTACGATTGCGCCTGTTTCTGTATTAATTGCTGTAGCATTCGCCAGAGCAATTATCTCTGCATCGGTGATTTCCGAAACTTGATTCTTTCCGATAACAAAGTCGTTGGCACTAATCGCTTCTTTGTTCAACGGATCAATAACCACATGGTCTTTAACTGTTGCTTTTACTGTTACACTTGTGCCTTTTGCTGTCGTGAACGTCACATCGTAAACACCTATCGCTGCCATTAATACTGTCTTATCCACAGTAACGGCTACGAATGCACCTGTTTCCGTATCAACTGCGACTGCATGCGCTAAGGCAATTATCTCTTCGTCTGTGATTGTTGTAACTTGATCCTTGCTGATCGTAAAGTCATTCGCTCCGATTGCTTCTTTGTTCGTTGGATCGATAATGACTTGATCTTTAACAGTTGCTTTTACCGTTACACTTGTGCCTTTTGCTGTCGCAAATGTCACATCGTATATACCCACCGCTGCTAATAGTCCTGTCTTATCTACTGTGATCGCAACGATTGCGCCTGTTTCTGTATCAACTGCCGCTGCTTTCGCTAATGCAATTATCTCTGCATCCGTGATCGTAGCGACTTTGTCCTTACCAATCATAAAGTCATTCGCGCTTATTTCCTCTTTGTTCGTTGGATCGATAACAACATGATCCTTAACAGTTGCTTTTACTGTTACACTTGTGCCTTTTGCTGTTGCAAATGTCACATCATAAACGCCCACTTCTGCCAGCAATTTTGACTTATCTACTGTGATGGCAACAATTGCGCCTGTTTCTGTATCAACCGCTACCGCATGCGCTAAGGCAATTATCTCATCGTCCGTGACTGCTGCTGCAACACTAGCTTTAACCATTATTCTATCTAACTGCTGATCGTCTGTAATTGCTGCAACTCTTTCCTTACTGATCGTAAAGTCATTCGCTCCGATTGCTTCTTTGTTTGTTGGATCGATAACAACATGGTCTTTAACAGTTGCTTTTACCGTTACGCTTGTGCCTTTTGCTGTCTTAAATGTCACTTCGTATATACCTACCGCTGCCAGTAATCCTGTCTTATCTACTGTGATTTCAACAATAGCTCCCGTTTCTGTATCGACTGCTGCTGCTTTCGCTAAGGCAATTAGCTCTGCATCTGTGATTGTTGCAACTTTATCCTTACCCAGTATAAAGTCATTCGCTCCTATTGCTTCTTTGTTTGTTGGATCGATAACAACATGGTCTTTAACAGTTG
>JAVBKB010000158.1:0-8051 GCA_031554275.1 Caryophanales bacterium
CAACTGGGCCACTGGCACCTCATGGGGAAGCTGTTGAAACTGTCGCGACTGGACCGAAGGGTGCCTCTGGAGCAACTGGAGCTACTGGGCCGATGGGTCCGATGGGTGCTACTGGTGCTACTGGTGCTACTGGACCGATGGGACCTCACGGGGAAACCGGCGCGACAGGTCCAATAGGACCCCAAGGACCTGCCGGTACGTCTGGCGCAACGGGTGCCACTGGACCAGCTGGACCTCAAGGGGAAACCGGGGAAACCGGCGCGACAGGTCCAATAGGACCTCAAGGACCTGCGGGTACGACTGGCGCAACGGGTGCCACTGGACCAACTGGACCTCAAGGGGAAACTGGGGAAACCGGCGCGACAGGTCCAACTGGACCCCAAGGACCTGCAGGTACGACTGGCGCAACAGGCGCTACGGGACCAATGGGACCTCAAGGGGAAACTGGGGAAACTGGGGCGACTGGGGCAACAGGCCCAATGGGTGAAGCGGGCGCTACGGGACCAACTGGGCCTCAAGGGCCAGCAGGTGCGGCTGGAGCTCAAGGACCAACTGGACCGATGGGACCTCAAGGCGAACCAGGTGTAATTGGACCGACAGGACCTCAAGGGCCAGCAGGTACGACTGGGGCTCAAGGGCCAGCTGGACCGATGGGACCTCAAGGCGAACCAGGTGTAATTGGACCAACGGGTCCTCAAGGGCCTGCAGGGGCTACTGGGGCTCAAGGGCCAGCTGGAGCAACAGGACCAACGGGTCCTCAAGGGGAAACTGGGGAAACTGGGGCTACTGGCGCTACCGGAGCTACCGGGGCTACTGGGCCTCAAGGAACTCCAGGTAATGGTGCAATAATTCCACTTGCATCAGGTGGACCTGTAACGCTTAACACCATTTTAGGCGGACTAGTTGGAACTAACGCTTTTATCGGATTTGGTAGCTCTGCTCCTGGAATAACTGCTTTGGGAGGCACTATTGATCTGACAAATCCTGCAGGAACTGTGACTGACTTCGCTTTCTCAGTTCCACGAAACGGAACGTTAACTGGAGTCACGGGCTTCTTCTCAACAACCATTGCTCTTTCATTACTGACAAGTAGTGTCACTGTTCAAATGGATGTATATGCAGCTCCAGCAACAAGCAATCTTTTCACATCGATTGCATCGGTTCCATTAACTCCAGCTTTAACAGGAATTTTGGCAATTGGCTCTACCTCAACAGGTTCAGCTGCTTTCAATATACCTGTTACTGCAGGAACCCGATTGTTGGTGGTATTCTCAACCACAGCTTCTGGGTTATCCTTAATAACTTCCGTAACAGGTTATGCAAGTGCCGGGATTTCCATTTCCTAATAACTCATTGAGCAAACCAAAGAATAGAACATTTTCTTTCCATTTAAAACTGACCTAAAAACAAAGATTTCTTTGTTTTTAGGTTAGTTACATATTATTATTAAATTTTTGCAAATCCGAAATTGATTGGTCTCACTAAACCCGCCAAACTATATTTTCAAATGAAAGCGAACACACAAAGTTACGATATTTTTAGAATCCTTTCTAAATTGTCCTATTTGGATAGAAATTTATTCATGATTCTATCGCATCAATCATTGATTTAACTACATCCCTGATTTATAAAAATTTTACAAAAAAACCTCCACATCAAGATTTCAACACCCGAAACCCTGATAAACAGAGATTTTTCAAAATAATTTTTATATAACTGCTCTACTGACCTAATGCCAACAATGCAGGTTCCTTTGCTACATCATTCTCAGCTGTTAGTTCAGGTTTCCACTTTCCTCGCAGAAAACGCATAGACTCTACTCTACTTTTCATGCGTACTGTCAGAAGTGCTTTGGTTTTGAAGCGATCAAATAGAAATCTAGTTGAGATTGCTGCTGGTAGAGCAACAAATCCTCCAGCAATTGTCGCAACTCCAGCTCCAACTGCAAGTGCCGCACCACTTTTCACAGAACGAAATGCCATATCACTTGTTGCAACTGAGGCACTCTTTTTCCCAAAGATCACTTTATGTCCTTCTGTAGCTGCAATGACTGCAAACGGAACAATATCACAGACACTGTCGAGTACAGTCTCAAATGTTCCAACTGAGTCGAATACATCAAGGCCTACTGCCACATCATCAGCCATAGCTAGCCCAGTTGTTATTGAATCTACAAGGGTATCATTCTTTCGTTTTCGGTATCGAACACAGAGTTCTTGATAAGTAGCCATTCTATTACCTCCTTAGCTAGCAATAATTTTGAGAACATAAAGCGCAATCAAAACAAACCCAATTACACCAACCAACCATGTTATCTGCCTGACAAATGTAGTTTTGCTAGTCTTTTTATAAGTGCGCTCCATTTCTGAAACGCGATTTGTTAATGTATTCATTTTCTCTTTCAAGGCCTTATTCTCAGCAGCAAGTCTCTCTTGGTCTTCACTAATCCCCTCAACAACCAATGCGACCTCACTTGTGAAATCCTCAACCATTGAGGCAATATCTTGACCCTTTATCGTTTTGAAAGCATCGCCTAACATTTCTCCAGGTTTCTTCATCACTTCGATAATCTTGTTTGACAATTTATCACCAATCTCTCCAGAATAATATCTTATTATCTCGTATATTGTTCTCTGTTGTCAAAGGGGCGTTTACCAGGATACTCTTCTATAAAACGAAATCTGTTCCTGAAATTTGTTTATTTTTGTCTACAATAGAAATTCAATATTCCGATGCTGACTTTTACAACCACAAATCAACTCAACTTCCTGCACTAGTTATTGCGGACACTAAAAACACCTTTGCCGAGGAAATTGATCACTCTTTGCAAAGGTGTTATTTTATAAGATATCGAATTCTGTCAGACTATCCTTGAGGAATATGAGATTCGCCAAGCCTATCGGAAATTCTGCTTATGCCCGACGCATATATGCACGAACTGTAATCGGGGCAAATATTGCCACAATCACTGCGGCTCCAATTAGTGAGATCGTAAAGTCTTTGCCAATAGTACCTAAGTTTACTAGGTCTCTAACTGCTGTGACTAGGTGTGAGACTGGATTGATTTTTACAAACACTTGCAACCAATTTGGTAAAGTCTCAACTGGTACAAACGCATTTGAAAGAAATGTTAATGGAAACAAGATGAGCATTGATATTCCTTGTACACTTGAGGCAGTCCGAGCAATGACTCCAAAGAATGCAAATATCCAACTGATTGCCCACGAGCAGACAATGACAAGTAATCCTGCAATAATAACGTATCCAATTCCGCCTTCAGGGCGATAGCCCATGATGAAGCCCATTACAAATGTTAGAACGGTAGCGATCGCATAACGAATTGTGTCTGCTAGTAATGCTCCAGCTAGCGGTGAGATACGAGCAATTGGCAATGATTTAAATCGATCAAAGACCCCTTTATTCATGTCTTCGCGCAGTTGAACACCTGTGACGATTGAAGTAGATATTACGGTTTGAACTAGAATACCAGGAATAATCACTGGTAGATAACTCTGAACATCTCCTGAGATAGCACCACCAAAAATGTATGTAAACATCAAGGTGAAGATGATTGGTTGGAGCGTTACATCAAACAATTGCTCCGGTGTGCGTTTAATTTTCAAAAGTCCGCGATACGCCATTGTCAACGAGTTGCGAAGAGATTGCGTGATGCTTGTGTTGTTTTTTAATTGGCGATTAGCGATTGACTCAATCATATTGTTTCTCATATTATACCTCCACCAAATCTTCTTTAGGATATGAACCTTCCTCAACGCCAACCCCTGTGATACTCAAAAAGACTTCGTCAAGTGTTGGCTTTTGTACACTTAGTTCCGCTAGCTGTATTCCAGATTCGCGAAGTGCAATTAATAAATCAGTTACTTTGTTTGCATCTGCCATTGGGGCAATAATCGTTCCACCTTCAGATGAGACACTTGATTGCACTTTCAGCACCCTCTCCACTGTTTGACGAGCGGAATCAATTACTGCAGAATCCTGAATTTTCAACTGTAGCGATGAATTACCAATCGAGCCCTTCAATTCATCTGCTGTTCCCTCTGCAACAACTCTACCACGGTCAACAACTGCAATTCGATCCGCTAATTCGTCCGCTTCATTTAAATACTGAGTAGTGAGCAGAATTGTTGATCCTTGTTTGACCAAACGGCGAATTGTTTCCCACATTTGGTTCCGAGTTCTTGGATCTAGTCCTGTTGTTGGCTCATCTAGGAAAATGAGCGGTGGTTGTGTAATCAAACTTGCTGCTAAATCTAGGCGACGTCGCATTCCGCCAGAAAAGTTTTTCAAAGGTCGCTTTGCCGCTTCAGTTAAGCCAAACTCCTCTAACAAGTCACTTGCTTTTCGTTTTGATTCTGCGTGGCCCAGACCCAATAGTCGAGAGAAAATCACGAGATTTTCTGTAGCACTTAGCGACTCATCTACGGATGCGTACTGTCCAGTTACCCCGATCAATTGTCGGACAATCTGAGCCTCTTTGACGATATCATATCCGAAAATTTTCGCTGAACCTTCGTCTGCTCGTAATAACGTTGCCAACATTCGAATTACAGTCGTTTTCCCTGCACCATTTGGACCAAGCACACCATAAATAGTGCCCGCTTTTACATTCAAATCCACACCATCAATTGCTCGATTATCACCAAAGGTTTTCACTAAACCCTTTGCTTCAATCGCCCATCCCTCATTCTCTTGAACTGCATCTTTCTTATTTAAGTAGTCCACTTTACTTCCCCCTTTTTTCTGTAAAAATGCTCTATCCACTATTTTGAACAGGTACAATCCTATCAGCATTTGCATCATTTCTCCAAGAAGTTAACCTCATTTTGAAGTTTTTTGGTTAATGCAAGTTCTGGAATCAAGTCCAAACCATAAGGCTTTCTCAATTCTTTATTCTTTAATAAAACTGATAAATCTCCTGGCATAGTTTCAAGCTTTTTGATCCATGAAGCTCCTCTTTACATCCTTCATTCTATTCACCTTCTGTAAACAAAATTTAAATAGAAATTGAACCGAATGTAAATCGAATATAAATTGAATGTAAACAGGTAACTCAAATCAATCTGATTCTCGAAAATGGCGAATGAATTGTTCGGAATTTCACTGCATGGGAAAAGGGATTCTTGCTAGTTTGATGAACTCATCCTGATTACCGATTAAAATAGTGAATGATTTGTCCGGAAATTTTTCATCTCGCGCGGCGAAAAGTGCTTAAATATCTAGATATTTAAGCACTTTTTTAACAAAGCGAGATGGAAAATTACCACAAAGCATTCGCTATCTTAATCGGTAATCAGGATCACTGCTAGTTACGAAAACTCAGCGAGGGAGTTTTTCAAGAGACAAAAAAATAACCCTTTTCTCTATAAGAAAGGGCTTTATCCTAATTCGACTAATATATCATTTACAGGACTTCGTCATAGACTTCCTGCTTTTCGCTGTCATTAGCCTTTTGACTGTTAGAATGGGTAACAGATTTCCGTATTCATCAGGATACTGCTTGTAGAAGGTCAGCATCTTTGTCCTCAACCAAATGAAGTCATGCGAATTTCACTATCTAATATGATTTTTTGATTAACACTATAAATCTTAAATTTGAGTTTGATAGTGTCTAACTCCCTAGTGATACTGTGACGGTGAAAGTTGCACCCTTACCTAACTCAGACTCTACCTCGATCTTTCCTTTGTGCAAATCTAGGATTTTCTTCACAATGGCGAGACCAAGTCCGCTACCACCTTTTTCACGATTTCGCGATTTATCTCCTTTATAGAAACGCTCAAATAAATGCAGCTTTTCTTCTTCAGAAATTCCGATACCTGTATCTGTGATTTTTACAATCGCGTTATCTGCTTCTTTGCGAAGTGAAACACTGATCATCCCCTGAGGAGGTGTGAATTTAATCGCATTATGCACTAAATTAATCCACACTTGACTGAACAAATCTTTATCTGCTTTGATGGTCACTTTATTTAAATCAATATCCAATTCAATTTGTTTTGATGCCCATTGCGGTTCGCAGGACAATAGAACCTTCTGTAATAGCTGATCCAAGGAAAAATGATTCATATCCAATGCATGTGAATCCATTTCTAATGTAGAAAGCTTTAACAGATTGGCGCTGAGCTTAGACATGCGGTGACTCTCATTTTCGATAATGTCTAAGTATTGTGCGCGCTCCTCTTTCGAACAGTTTTCATTCCTAAGTAACTGTGCGAAACCACGAATCGATGTCAATGGAGATTGAATTTCGTGTGAAACATTTGATACGAAATCCTGTCGCATCTTTTCCATCGTGCCAACCTCTTCAACCATTTTGTTCACGCTACTGATTAGGTCCAGAAGTGGTTCGCGTTTGTCATAGCTTTCTTCTTTCACTTTAACATTTAGATTTCCAACAGCTATCGAGTCAATTACAAATTTAACATCTGCTAGCATTTGTGCATGTACTGGTATATGACTATTTCTGAATCGCTGGAAAAATCTGCCGAGAATCGCGATTGTACTCCCCATGAGTAGCAATCCGAGAATTGAAGTAATCACATGATCTAGCATCCACGGTGGTGTTCCAAATTTCGCAAAGAGCTTATGTGTCAACCATGTTGCCATTGTAAAGCTACAAAAAACAACAATGACTCCTAGGATGAAATTCAAAATAAATCGTTTAATCATGAGCAAGCACATCCAATTTGTAACCTAATCCTCGTATCGTCACGATTTTGAAACCATAAACCGCTTCAGGAAACTTGTCTCGTAATCGATTAATGTGAACATCCAACGTCCGCTCATTCCCTTCAAAACCATATCCCCAAATATCTTCAATCAATCGATCCCTTGTAAAAGTTTTTCCTGCATAGCTAGCTAACTTAAACAAGAGTTCAAACTCCTTCAATGGCAAAGTAAACGATTCTTTCTCCGTGAAAACCTGATAATTGTTCTTGTTAATGAGGAGAGTTCCAATCTTCACAGATTTTGAAGTTTCAATATGATACCGCTTCAACAATGCATTTACCCGAACAAGAAGTTCCTCTGGCTCAAAAGGCTTCGTCATATAGTCGTCAGTACCTAGCTTAAATCCTTTAACCTTATTTTGAATTTCCCCTTGGGCAGTCAACATCAAAATTGGAAAGTCATAATACTTTCGTATTTGCTTACACAACTCCCATCCATCCATATTCGGCATCATGATATCAATTATTGCAAGATCGATCTTTTCTTCACCAAGCTTTAATAATGCATCCCGGCCATCCACTGCCGAAATCACTTCATACCCATCATTCTGTAAAAGAATCGCGACAAGCTTTCTAATATTCACGTCATCATCAACAATCAGAAGCTTATTCATACCTACTCACACCTTCCTAAGTATCCGATCTGGTAACCTTATAGCAATCATATAACAGATTTGTAAATGGAGTATAAATTGATTATCGTAGACACCGACTATTGTTCAGCAAAAATTCAAGCTGTTGTTCGTGAAAAAATTTAAGCTGTTGCTCGTGAAAAAATTTAAGCTTGTTGTTCGTGAAAACTAGCGAATAATTGTTTTGTATCAAGCAGGATTAAGCAATCTTCCCACAGGTTTTTATCCATACTTTCACTATCCCTTGTGACAGCAATTAATTTGTCGCCTTTCTGTTGTAGATAAGAAATATCTCGAAATCATTATTGAGGACACTGAGCATTCCTGTGTTTGACAATACAACGAGTGTGCCATTTGCGGAGCTGTCCATGAAGTAAGCGCGATGACTTAGCATTATTTTTGTAACTGGTTTTAGTTTCATTTGATTACCCTCTTTTGTTTTGCAAGGTCAGGATTTTAAGTAAGGTGCCTTTATTATAAATTTATTTTAAATTCTTCATTATTGCTCATACTCTTTACTCCCATGATAATACTCAAGATCTACCATTACCGTCAAAAATTTCGGCGGCGGAATAATGTATTCAACTCTAACAGTGAACGGAGTAAAGAACTGCATTAATAATGATTTTTCCTGCTCTTGAACAGTAGGATAAAGCTGTAAATCAGTCTTTT
>JAVBKB010000033.1:0-8654 GCA_031554275.1 Caryophanales bacterium
ACCATTCTTGAATGTGAGCTTTCCTTTGCCATCGTAATATCCATCTACAAAATCACCTTTATAATGATCACCTTGCTTATTAGTCATGTTAACTTCATGACCATTCACTGTAATAGTTTCGGTTGAAGCTTCTGTTGTCACTTCTGTTTTGACCTCTGTATTAGGTTTCGTATTGGTTTCTGCGGAAACTTCTGCTTTCGGGTCTGAAGATTGTTCAGTTTGTTCACGATCATCCCCTGTCGTTGCGAAGAGCGCGCTACCCGTAGCTCCGAGCAACAAGCAACCACCAATTGCCACTAGCAATATAAACCATCCTGGCTTCACTTTACTTCTTAAGAAAACACTGGCCACGCCAAAGATGATTGACAATACGAATAACACAATTCCTATTTCGCCTACCTTACTCATTCTATCCCTCCAAAAAACCGTTTCGCTTTCTTTCGACAAAATTCTTGCTTATCTTTTACAATATATTTCATTTATGGTCCTGTCAATTAATTTACCATTTACGCAGAAAAAAATTGCAAATCCTTCATTTATGCAAATTTTTTCTTCGATTTCCTTTGTCCATTTTGGCTTTAGCGGCGATTAGGTTGATGTAGCAGTTTGTTTCAAGCTGAGTAATCCTTTGACTCTTTTCCTACCAATGATGTAGGTTCGTTGCAATTTTTGATGGCTGGATGCATTGAAACTGTGCGAGTCTAATTCAATTGCATTGAAGCACTTTAAATTCTGCTGGTTTTGTCAAGACTAATCTTTGTACTTAGCTACATCTTTGTTCTCGTGTTTGTATTTTTCATTAGAACCCACAGTCGCGATTTTGATGTTGCTGAGACTAATTTTCGTGAATGGTTAGATCATTTTTCATGTATTCCCATTTGAATTTTTTATTAGGACAAGAAAATCATCAAACCCGCAATCCTTTTCCATTTTTACATTAGTCTCCCGTCACACTTACAAGGGTGTTTAGGGACACTTTGTATTGTTTCGAAGTAGCTTTAATGGTAATATTATTGGGTTAGAGATATATTTTCACATAAGAAACGGAGTGTGCCTTTATGGGCGTTATGGATTTAATTTGGGATGCGAATAAGCATGCCCTTAAGAAACTGGACAAAACCGCAAACAAAGTTGGCGCTTTAGCCGATGAAATGGAAAAGAAGTCTGATCAGGAGTTGAAGGATTATACCGAGATTTTTAAGCAACGCTTTCAAAATGGCGAATCCTTAGATGACATGTTGGTGGAAGCTTTTGCTGTTGTTCGAGAAGCTGCTAGACGTGCATTAGGTCTCTACCCTTTTCATGTGCAATTAATGGGTGCTATTGCACTACATGAAGGAAATATTGCCGAGATGAGAACTGGTGAGGGGAAAACGTTAACTTCAACTATGCCTGTTTACTTGAATGCCATTACTGGTAAAGGTGTTCACGTCGTAACTGTCAATGAATACTTGGCAAATCGTGATCAGCACGAAATGGGAAAATTGTATGAGTTCCTTGGATTGACAGTAGGGCTTAACCTAAACTCGATGGATCAATCTGAAAAGCAAGAAGCTTATGCTTGTGACATTACTTACAGCACAAACAACGAATTAGGCTTTGACTATCTACGCGATAACATGGTGCTTTATAAGGAACGCAAAGTGCAGCGCCCCCTTTACTATGCAATCGTCGATGAGGTTGACTCCATCTTAATTGATGAATCACGTACTCCATTGATTATTTCAGGTAATGCTGAGAAATCGAATCAACTGTACATTCAAGCAAATGCTTTTGTACGTACAATAGATAGAGATGTTGATTTTACATTTGATGAAAAAACCAAGAGTGTGCTCTTAACAGATGAGGGAATGAGTAAAGTTGAGAAGGCATTCAAAATCGATAATTTATTTGATATTCGCAATGTAACTTTGAACCATCATATCAACCAAGCGCTACATGCCAATATCAGTATGCATTTGGATATTGATTATGTAGTCCAAGATGGTGAAATCATTATTGTTGACTCATTTACTGGACGTTTAATGCATGGTCGCCGATATAGTGAAGGTCTTCACCAAGCGATCGAGGCAAAAGAGGGACTGGATATTCAAAACGAAACGATGACGCTTGCAACGATTACCTTTCAGAACTATTTCCGTATGTATGAGAAGTTAGCCGGGATGACGGGTACTGCAAAGACTGAGGAAGAAGAGTTCCGCAATATCTATAACATGAATGTTATTGCCATTCCGACTAACATGGATGTTATCCGTGAAGACAAGCCTGACTTGGTTTACGGTTCTATTGAAGCCAAATTCAATGCGGTTGCAGATGATGTTGCTGTTCGTTATCAAAATGGACAGCCTGTTCTACTCGGTACAGTTGCAATTGAAACTTCTGAGCATATTTCAAACCTGTTGAAAAAGCGCGGTGTGCCACACAATGTCTTGAACGCCAAGCAGCATGAGCGCGAGGCAGAAATCATTTTGAACGCTGGCCAAAAAGGTGCAATAACAATTGCCACGAACATGGCTGGTCGTGGTACGGATATCAAGCTTGGTGAAGGTGTTCGCGAGGTTGGCGGCTTGGCAGTAATTGGTACAGAACGACATGAAAGTAGACGTATTGATAATCAGTTGCGTGGTCGTTCTGGACGTCAAGGTGATCCTGGTTATACACAGTTCTACCTTTCGCTTGACGATGAGCTGATGCGTCGTTTCGGTTCAGATAACATTCGCAACTTTATGTCACGGATGGGTATGAACGAAGGTGAGGCTATTCAAAGTAAAATGATTTCTCGTGCTGTAGAATCAGCACAAAAACGTGTTGAGGGTAATAACTTTGATGCCCGGAAGCAGCTGTTGCAATATGATGATGTCATTCGTCAACAACGTGAAATCATCTATACGCAACGGAATGAAATCCTTGCTGGTGAAGATTTACGGAACATTGTTGAAAAAATGATGGAAACATCTGTCGCTCGTAATGTGCATGCTTTTCAAGCTGAAGCTGAAAGCGATGAAGTGAACGTCAAAGCAATTCTCGATTATCTTCATGCGAATGTATTGGATGAATCAGAAATCACTCCTAGTGACATTGATGGCAAAAGTACCGAAGAGATTATTGAAGTCATCTTGGAAAAAGTGAATCAGCGTTATGACAAACGTGAACAGATGATGACCTCAGAACAGATGCGTGAGTTTGAAAAAGTAATCGTTTTGCGTTGCGTTGATACACGTTGGATGGAGCATATTGATAGTATGGATCAGCTTCGTCACGGGATCCACTTGCGTGCTTATGCGCAAGTAGACCCTCTTCGCGAATACCAATCTGAAGGCTTGAACATGTTTGAGCGGATGATTACTGCTATTGAAGATGAGATTACAAAATATATGATGAAGGCTGAAATCGTGAACAACCTAGAGCGTCAAGAGGTTGTGAAAGCGAATGCAGTAACACCAAAGGATGGCGAAGAAATTAAACGCCAGCCAAAGAGAAATTCTGAGACTGCTGTTGGTCGAAATGATCCTTGTCCTTGTGGTAGCGGAAAGAAATACAAGCAATGCCACGGAAAATAGTGAGCAAATCAAGCTA
The DNA here is from genome assembly GCA_031554275.1 of Caryophanales bacterium. Lineage (GTDB taxonomy): Bacteria > Bacillota > Bacilli > JARBTR01 > JARBTR01 > JAVBKB01. The sequence continues at coordinate 3,577 of JAVBKB010000033.1, forward strand.
TTTTCGCAATCAAATTCAGTGACAACTGGACGCGATAATCGTACAATTTCCATGAGAAAATAGTCGCTCAGTTTTCAAATAAGTACTGCGATAAGCACATGGTTTTCATGATAATAGATTTCTGTCATTCACACGATTTTCATGAACCCACACGATTCCCAGAAAAAGGTTGGCTACCGCCATCCTTTTTCAATCTAAACCTCAGCACGCATTAGCCTTAGCAATGATGAGTTTTTCAGTCCAAGGTTCTAATGAAGTATTGGTTCTGAAGACTATTGCATAAGTTTAGTGGGTGATCGGGATTACAAACAAAGAGGAGATTCATATGGAGCTATCTGAGATTAGAAATGAGTTGGAACAAGCAAATATTAAACTAACTGAATTTAGGGGGTCTCTTTGACCTAGAGAATAAGGAAGCTCGCATCAGTGAGCTTGACGAAATAATGTCTACACCGGATTTCTGGGACAGTCAGGAGAAAGCTCAGAAATTCATTTCTGAGTCCAATATATTGAAGGATCAAGTGCATGAGTTTCATGACCTTGTGGAAACACATGAGAATTTGGACATGGTCTTAGAGTTATTGAAGGAAGAACCCGATGTAGAATTGCAACAGGAACTTGAAAAGGATTTGGCAGAATTCACAGCAGCAATGAGTGCGTATGAGCTACAGCAGCTTTTAAGCGAACCCTATGACCAGAATAATGCTATCCTTGAGTTACATCCAGGTGCTGGGGGTACTGAATCGCAAGATTGGGGCTCGATGCTGCTACGAATGTACACCCGGTGGGCAGAGAAAAAAAGATTCAAAGTAGAAGTTCTTGACTACTTAGCTGGTGATGAGGCAGGGATTAAATCTGTCACAATTTCAATTAAGGGACATAATGCTTATGGTTATTTGAAATCGGAAAAAGGTGTTCATCGGTTAGTACGTGTTTCACCGTTTGACTCTTCAGGACGCCGCCACACCTCATTTGTATCGTGTGAGGTTATGCCTGAATTAGATGATACGGTAACGGTAGATATCCGCACTGAGGATTTGAAGGTTGATACTTATCGCGCAAGTGGAGCTGGCGGTCAACATATTAATACGACTGACTCTGCAATTCGAATCACACACTTACCAACTGGTGTTGTTGTGACTTGCCAAACAGAGCGATCGCAATTGAAAAATCGCGACCGCGCAATGAGTATGCTCCAATCGAAATTGTTCCAGAAAAAGCTTGAAGAGCAGGAAAAGGAACTTGCAGAAATTCGTGGTGAGCAGAAAGAAATTGGTTGGGGCAGTCAAATTCGTTCCTATGTTTTTATGCCCTATCAACTAGTAAAGGATCATCGTACAGACGCAGAAATAGGAAATGTAAACAGCGTGATGGACGGCGAAATTGATCTTTTCATCAATGCCTATTTACGATTTAAAATGAAGTGATCTTGTCACGAACCCAGTCTAAAACTCCTACTTCATGCTGATCACAGAGGTACGTAGAGCGCCTAACGAGATCATTTTTCGGATAAAACAGCCTATAAATGCCCCAAACTTTCAAGAATACTGGATATTCGACATCCCAAGCAAAGTGATTCCTCCATTCGATGCATATGATTGTAGAATTTTTACGAAATAGCCTATAATTGCTATGAGTTTAAATCAACAATTACATGAATGGAGGATTTTTTTATGAAAAAAAGTCTAATTTCGGCAATCACTATTTTGACGAGTGTTTTGTTATTAACAGCTTGTAGCGGTGAAAAAGACAATGCCACGGAGTCTCCGAAAACAAATGAACCAGCGAAAGAAACGATTGCCACTGAGACGACTGCAGATCCTGGTGAAACAATTGTCATGAAAAGCTGTGTGGGTTGTCATGGGAATCAATTGCAAGGAGCGCGAGGTCCATCCCTGCAGAAAATTGGTGCAGAGCATAGTAAAGACGAGATCAAAGACATCGTTACAAACGGAAAAGGTGCGATGCCGAAAATGCTTGAAGGTGAAGAAGCCGAGAAGGTAGCGGAATATTTATCGAAAAAGAAGTAAACAAATGAAAAAGCTGGCTCACTCCCATGAATTCTGTACACGGGAATGAGCCAACTTATCTATATTTTTGTAATCTACTTCAATCAATTACTCATATCGTAGCGCTTCGATCGGATTTAACTTAGATGCCTTGACTGCGGGAAGTAATCCAAAGACAATTCCAACAAAAATGGAAAATCCTAAGCCTGCAAGTATTGCTTCAATCGAGAATACGGCCTGCCGATCCATAATATTCGCAATGATTTTGGTGGCACCGATACCTCCGAGTACACCTAATACTCCACCTAATAGGGTCAGGACAACTGCTTCGGTTAGAAACTGAAATAGAATCGTGCTTCGCTTAGCACCAAGTGCTTTCTTAATCCCAATTTCTCTCGTTCTCTCAGTAACGGAGACCAACATGATATTCATGACCCCTATACCACCAACCAATAGAGATATACTAGCGATTCCGCCGAGTAATAACAAGACACCTCTCTGGAACTCTTCAATTTCTGCTTCAAAGTTTCCCATATCATATGTCCCAAAGACAAAGTCGGTTGGTTGAGGAATATCATTATTTAGTATCGCTGCTGCTTCATCAGCAACTTTTTTTAGGTCATCAGTTTTTTCTGTCTGAATTGTAATCGTGGGAGTTGCATCTAATGTGCCTGTGATAGATCTCCAATTATTCTTCGTGACATAACCAGTCCCCATGTCTTTCCCATACATAGCCATCATATTATATTCTGCTGAAGTTTCCTTCAAAACACCTATCACAAGATAGGGTTGTCCAAACATTTCAACTAGTTTACCCAACCCGTCATCCATTGGAAAGAGTGTGCTATATGCTGATTCATTTAAGATAATTGTTTGACCCATATGTTGATAGTCAAATTTATTAAAGGCGCGGCCCTTTAGTAGCTTCACCTCATTAATAAGAAAATAATCTCCATCCACAGCATAAATCTGGGAACTGCTATATTTCTCTTTGGAAAACACGTCACCATAACCAATATAGTACACTGCAATGTTCTTTAATCCGGGAACTGTTCGTGCTTTATTGATAGTGTCCTTGGAGATGTCGTTCATGTAAGGTGGTGGTGTACTAGACATCTCACCCTTGTACTCCATCTGAAATTGCATTTCAGGTCCGAACTCTAGATTAATCGTGTTATTCGATCCACCAAAGGCATTTTTTTTCATATCGTCAGTAACACCTTGAATAATACTTACAATTGCAATAATCGCTGCTATTCCAATGATTACACCAAGCATTGTTAGAATTGACCGCAATTTGTGGGACCAAATTGATTGGAAGGAAAGACGCAGGTTTTCAATCATTCTTCCACCCCCGAATCCTGGATAACTTTACCATCACGAATATGAATTTTCCGATTCGTGAAATCTGCAATCTCTGCCTCGTGTGTGATCACGATAATGGTGACACCTTCTTGATTCAGCTTTGAAAAGAGTGACATAACTTGTTTTCCAGTAGTTGTGTCTAGAGCACCTGTTGGTTCATCTGCAAGGATAAATGATGGGTTTGTCACAATCGCTCTAGCAATTGCAACTCGTTGCTTCTGCCCACCTGATAAAGCCGCTGGTTTAAAGGAAACTCTATCAGAAAGTCCGACTTTTGCTAAAGCGTCCAATGCCATTTGCCGTCTTTCTTTTCGGTCAATCTTTGCATAAATGAGTGGCAGCTCAACATTTTGCAATGCTGAAAGGCGTGGCATCAGGTTGAAGTTCTGAAAGACAAAGCCAATTGATTTATTTCTTAACTGAGAAAGTGATTTTTCTTTTAAAAGCAGCACGTTCTCTTCATTTAAATAATAGTCACCAGTAGTTGGCTTATCAAGGCAGCCGATAATATTCATCAAGGTAGACTTCCCTGATCCTGAGGGTCCCATGATAGAAACATATTCCCCCTCCATGATCGTTAATGAGATGTCATGTAGGATTGGAATCTCCTCTTTTCCTTGCCAATATGATTTATTGATATTATTTAATTGGAGCAACTTGATCTACCTCCATTCCATTTTTAAAAGAGGAATCGATCACTTGAACCTTTGTTCCTTCCTTCAAACTTGGATCTGGAAATACGATATTATCTTCCAAAGTAATTCCTGAAACAATAACGGTTTGCATTTCTACTGATTCGCCTATTTCTACCTCAACTAGGGTTGCTTTCTCGTCTTTAGCAAGCCATACATAATGCTTGTCCTCCTTTGCAACAAGGAACTCATTTGGTAGCTTAATCACAGAAGTATCTGTTGCTTGAGCTGGTGCATTAAAGCTGATAAACACATGACGTCCAACTACTACCCCTTCTGCAGCGGGTATTTCAACAGTGAATGGGTATTTGCTGAGGCCGGGATTTTCCATTCCTCCGCCCATCATCATTGAAGAATCCATTGACCCTTGGTCGGTACCTTCTGACCCTTCAGGTAAGCTGCTGACTTTCGTTACTTTTCCAGGCCAGGTCAAGGATTCATCATTTCTATTGATAATCATCACAGACTGATCTACCTTAATTCCATCATGCCTAAATTCGTCGACCTTCCCTTTGACAATGAACGAAGTCGTATCCATTACTTCTACAAAAGTTCCAGCTTGTTCACCAGTAGAAGCGCTTTTATTGACTTGGGCATCGTCAATTTTTTGGACAATCCCATCGGTGCTTGCAACGATAGTGTTATTTCCAAACTTTGATTGTGATGCTTCTAAAGCGATCTTTGCTCTCTCTAAATTAATCTTTTCACGTTCTAGCTCTAATGTTTTTGTTGATTTCTGCTCTTGTAGTGTTGCCTTCTCTTCGGGTGATATCGCATTTTTGATACTTGTATTCAACTGAGTAAGCTCAGTTTCTTTTTGTGTGATAAGTGCCTTTTGACTTGATAAATTCAGCTCATCCTCTTTGAGAGTCAAAACACCCTCTGGATTTGAGTATGTAAATAGCTTGTCGCCTGCCTTAACATTATCGCCAACTTTGACATGAACCTCAGTTACTTTTCCCTTCGATGCATCAACATTAAATTTACTAACTGACTTAGGCTCAATGACCCC
>JAVBKB010000192.1:0-5973 GCA_031554275.1 Caryophanales bacterium
AACTAAAAATGCAATGCATAAGGAATTAAATATTAATATGGCTTGGAAGCTTGGAATGATCTGCTCATAAGCGACTTTTTTTGAACAAAGTTGTTGCCAGTATACTTTTCCTATCTCCAACCGATTAACAATCGAAGAATAGTAAAGCTTCAAATCGACATTTTGTGCCAATCAGAGACGACAGAGAACCGAAATGACATAACTTGTCAAATCGGTTCTCTGTTTTACTGAGTGCTTTTTATGCCTTACTCAGTTGGATTTTTTGAGTCGCCATTTCATTAGTGAGTTCCCAGGGATTTATCTGATGTCTATTTCATTCACACAATATGTTGATGCTAACAATTCAACATAACCATCATATCCTGTAACAATAAAATGCCTTAAATTAAGGAAACCTTTGGGATCGTATCTCTTTATATTTTGCTGTAAATATTCAGAATCTACCACTTCGTAAAAACCTGAATCTGGGTGATGAGATTTTTTATACTCACTTTCTGAACTATTCTCAGAAAGCGTTTCTTCTAAAATAGAAAAATCATTGTAATGGGATTCATAGAAATTTAACGTCACACATTTAGCTTCAGCCACAAATGAGAAGCCGATCTCAATTGTCACATAATTTTGTTTATCAACGCTTGATAATGGTACAGCTTCTACTTTAATTTTTGTATTACATGAATCGCTGCTAGAATCGTTGTAGAACAGCTCTAAGTACACAGTAGATATCATAAATTTGAATCTTGATGGTTTTAAAGTTAGCATGTTATCCTTTCAATTTTTAGTATGGGCATTTTACCCCAGAGTCCATCTGGAGGTACTGACGGGTTATCAAAGTGAAACCATTCGTTTGCGGGTTACGTGTTAATTACCAATATTCGCTTTTTTTCAACTCGTTTATGTTAATTTTTTTTAGTGATCGTTCTATTCCATTAATGTTGTATGTGTTCTCGTCTTCATCCTGACCTAAGATATCACTACCAACTTGGAGTATCACATACTTACTTTCCCTCTCATTTAGATAAAAAAACAATTCTCTTTTTCCGTTAAAAACTAATTCGCCATGTTCCCATAATAACTTGTTTTCATTTTCATAAACAAAGACTTGAATTTGTGAAACCAGTTTGCTATCTGTTTCAATATACTTTTTATAAAACTCAGATAAAAAAATTACCTGATAAAATTGAACAGCATCTAACCAACGTTTTTTTTCTGCAAAATATAACTTTACTTCTACTTCATTTCTAGAATCAATTTTCACAAAATAGGAAAGTAATGCGTCAAAAGTATCAGTACCAGAAAAATTATCACAATATCCTTTTAAACTGTCATAGGACACACCTTCTAAAGTACTCTGTATTGGACTTTCTCCTAACACATATTTAAACGCAATTTCTTCAGGACTTAGGTTGCCAAATATTTTTTCTAAATTTTCTACTATATCCACATTTAAACCACCTTTATTTACAGGATTTCCTGGTGATGTTCCACGATTGATGGGTTCGTTTGCAATTGATGGATATGATTAAAGTTCGGAACATTGATTCACCTCAACAACCAGATTTCATTTTTGCATTTTTTCCTGGTCTAATACTTCAGCTGTTTCATCAAGGGGAAAGTCCCAACTCCATTATTTTCAAAGTGATATTCATAATTCATTTTTTAATTCGAGTCCAGAAGAATTTATCCCTCATTTATCTCAATTCATTGCAGACCCAAATCAACCAAATAGGCTGTATAATTCTTGCTTCCTTGCAAATCAATGATAATATTAGCGAACCCCGCATCTCCAGCTATAATCTGATGATAATTTACACTTAGAACGACAAAATCTTTATTAAAGTAATATACTTTAGCAAAACCAACACTGCCAGACTTATATTCTAGTTTCTTTGCAATTTTCATAAAATCAATTGAGAACTCTTTTTCATAGATTTTGTTCCCGATTATGTAGTTCTCGATTGTTTGGATATATTGTTTTCCATTTTTAATGTCACGCTGTTTGCCATTGATGTAAACATACATACCATCTTCACTCAAATAGTCATTGTCATGTAGATGAATCACCTTATTCGTTTTCGATTCGATCAGCAAACCTTCCAAAAGGAGGTATTCACCTTGAGAATCAAGTTGGCTCATTAGCGAATAATACTTTGTTAATCCACCTGACTCGATTGTAGATTCTAAATCTTTTTTTTGTACAAAAAGACTTTCCGTTAGTTGCTGATTCGTTAGCAAATAATGGGTTTCTCCAGTATAAAAGATTTTTATAATTAAGCCATCATCTTTTACTACTTTTACAGCGACAGAAAAATCTTCCGAATTTTTATACGCCTGATTATTTAGTTCCTTTGGAACATCAAAGTCAAGGTGACCATATTTAGTGGTAACGTTTAACACATTTCCTTTTTCAAATATGATCTCTGGTAAGCCTTCTTCTAGTGGGGTCTCAATTTTTTCTCCAAGTTCACCGAAATCTTTACCCAAACTAATTTGATTGAATTCTTTCGCATATTCCGATGATGTAAACATCGGCTGGTATAGCTCCTCAATACTTTTTTTACTGTATTTCGCAAAAAGCCAGTCGTTATGGTATAAATTGTTAGAATAATAATATACATCTTTTTTTTCCATGATTAATGATGTGAAGTTTCTGTTTATTGAATAGTACATAAACTCCATTAAAGCTGGGCTATCCTTTTTGGGAAACCCTACTTGATAGGATACTTCATTTGATTTTCCACACCCAAAAAGCATTAAAAGACTAAGTACTATTACACTGGATTTTACTATTCTTTTTATCATTATACCCACCTGTTATTTTCCTTTACTTTCCCTGTTCGTGATTATTGACGGATTTGATTAAGTCCACAAAGTCTTGGTCAGTAGTTTCTTCAGTATGGGCAGGATGGTCGAGTCCAGTCCCCTTTTCTATATCAAATAATGGGCTATCATTTAAATCTCCGAGATCCTTATTATGTTGACTTTAGATGACATTAAATATTTTAAAGTAACGTTAACAGTTCAACAGCACTGCCAAAATATTTCTTATTACTTATCCCCAATCACTAATTTTATAGGTGATCTCTCCATTGTTTTTGGGTACCCCAATTATTTTCAACTGCTTAATAATCAGCGATAATTCAGAATTGATATCTGATGATAAGCGCTTTCTAGCAATAATATAAGTTACGGAGGACTTTGGTCTATCTACAAAAATCAATGCATTATCAGGTTTGTTTTGTAATCGCAAAAGATAGATATCATCCCTAGTATCCAGATAAAAATCGAACTCTGCTCCATCCTCGATCCTATCAGGGATATCATGAACTGCATTTAATCGGAAACCTTCGATTAATATATCATCAGCATCAAAGTGACACTTGAGATTTCTTCTGCGCATTATTTTATTGAACATCACTGAAATCCCCTCGACTTCGCTTGGTCAAAATTGAAATACTACAAATTCTTAATCTTTGTATTTTGTTCTTGAAAAGCTTAGTTTTCATCAGGTAAAATCTTGCATAACTGTTTCAATTCTGTTGCACGATCATGAAATTTGTCATAGTAATCACTCGCAATCAAAGTGAGGATGAGACTTGCGCCTTCACCTTGACTTTGCTCGTAAATTTGGACACGCAAGTGTTCCAAACTCTTGATATGATTTTCCCACTCTTCTTGAGAGGAAATGAGCAACTGCTGTTTCTCTGATTCGATTTTTTCCAGAAGGAGTTGATAATACTTTTCCATTTCAACTTTCTGCTTATCAGCAAAGGTGCTAGTAATACTAACACCCTCCATTGTATTCCCATTCCATTTGGACAAGGCATCCTTGAATTCTTCATCGATAGGATCAGTTACACTGCGCTCATCTAATTCTAGCTTTAAATCTTCATTTTCAACTGATAGCAATGCAACTGAGTTATCTAATTGCTTCTTCTCATCCATTAAGTCCAGAATTGTATTCTCTTGACTTCTTGTTATCCGCTCATATGAATTCACTTTTTTATGGAAATGTAGGTTAAATAGCAGCTGAATAATGCAAACAATGCTCAAAGTAGCCATCATCAATATCGCTAGCTTAGTCTTTTTCATTCCCAACCTCACTTCGCTTCGTACCAAGACTTCCCGAAGGCAAAATCAGCTTTAAGTGGTACAACTAATTCGATCGCATTTTCCATTTCCTCAGGAACGATGCGTTTTAATATTTCTATTTCTGACTCAGGAGCCTCAAATACCAGTTCATCATGCACTTGTAATAGCATTTTTGTTTGAAGCTTTTCCTTATCTAATCGTTGCTGCATCCGAATCATTGCCAGCTTAATGATATCCGCTGCACTACCTTGAATAGGTGTATTCATGGCAGTACGCTCAGCAAATCCACGCAAATTGAAGTTACGACTATTAATATCGGCAATATAACGACGACGATACAACAGAGTTGTCACGTAACCATTCTTTTTTGCTTCGATAACAATGTCCTTCATATAATCCTGTACGCCCGGGAACTTCTCAAAATATTTGGTGATGAAATCCTTCGCCTCACGTCTTGTGATTCCTAAATTCTGCGATAATCCATAGTCGCTAATACCATAAACAATTCCAAAGTTTACTGCCTTTGCTTGGCGACGCATATCCGAATTGACTTCTTCAGCACTCACACCAAACACATCCATTGCAGTCTTTGTATGGATGTCTAGCCCTTCGTTAAATGCTTCAATCAGTCCCTCATCACGTGCAATATGCGCTAGCACTCGTAATTCAATTTGTGAATAGTCAGCAGCAAAGATTATCCAACCAGGTTCTGATGGGACAAATGCCTCACGAATTTTGCGACCTTCCGCTAACCGAATCGGGATATTTTGCAAATTCGGATCGATGGAACTAAGGCGACCCGTTTGAGTTAAGGCTTGGTTAAATCGTGTATGCACCTTGCCATCCTCTTTATGAATAACCTTCAATAGGCCTTCAACGTAAGTCGATTGCAGCTTACTCAATTGGCGGTACAGTAAGATTTCTGCCACCACTGGATGTTGCGATGCCAACCCTTCTAGCACCTCAGCAGAAGTTGAATACCCTGTCTTTGTCTTCTTAGCAGTTGGAAGTTCTAAATGTTCAAATAGCACAACACCAAGTTGCTTAGGTGATTGGATGTTAAAAGTTTCACCAGCTAAATCATAGATAGTGGCTTCAATCTCTGAAAGTCGCCACTGCAGTTCAATTCCCATTTGTTCGAGGCGTGATGCCTCTACTTTAACGCCTGTCCACTCCATGTCTGCTAGGATAACAGCAAGTGGTATTTCCAACTCAGTTAATAAACTATATTGACTATTTTCTTGCAATGCTTTGACGATAGGCTGATAAATCTGATGAAGTGCGATTGCTTTTCGAGCAATATGCTCACTCAATTTATCCATTGCTGGAATAACGAGCTTTGCACCTTTGCCATAGAACTGCTCATCTGATTGAATCGCATCTTGATAGAAGGGTCTTGCTACAGAAGCAAAATCCTCAGATTTCTCACCAGGGTCGAAAATATAAGATGCTAACAAAGCATCAAAAGCCACACCTTGCAAATCAATATCAAACCGCTTCAGTGCGACAATACATTTCTTGGCATCGAAAACGATCTTTTTACAACTTGGGTCTTCTGCCCATTTTTTAAAAGCGGCCGATTGCATGGCAACTTCAACTGGTATGAAGTAGTTTGTTTCTGAGGCGACAATGCCAACACCAATAATATCTCCTTTGTAATAATTGTCATCGATAACTTCGATGTACAGGGTGATTTCATTGGCAGCAAACATGGCATCTGATATTTCCTGGGCAATTGTATATTCCACATCAATTAATGTTGCAGGGGCTGCCACACCCTCAATTCCTTCGGCATCTAGCTTCTTTAATAACGAAGTCATTCCTAGATCCCGATAGAACGTACGTAGCTTGTCAATGTTCACGCCGTGATAAAGCAGTTCT
>JAVBKB010000132.1:0-9439 GCA_031554275.1 Caryophanales bacterium
CTCACCTGAATTAACGGTTTGTATTGGTGGCACTGGTTTTCCGCCATCTTCTTCCCATGATACGGTATATTCTATAGGTTTCGCCTCAAGTGCATTAATAGCTGTTGTTAGTCCACTAACTGCTGTATCAATCTGAGCTTGTGTTGCAGTTGCATTACTTGTAACAGCTTGCGCTGCTGTGAGTTCTGTCTGCATTGCACTCCATGATGCAGGTGTATAGCTTGCTTGTACTTTTCCTTGTGCTAATGTAATTGCTGCAGTTAATGCTGTTTTGTCAACAGTTACATCCGCTACAGAGAAAAATGAAGTTTCATATTGTATGTTCGCCACATCAGCACCTGCCGGACTTTTCAGCCCTGAAACAACTACCTTATATTCATCACCTTTAGCAATTAAAGAATTATCTGGTCTGAAAATAATTGCGTAGTCCATGCCGTAAGGATCTTTTTGAATGGTGAAATACTTCCCAGTCGTACTGACTGACATTCCGTTAGTAAATGTAGTTGTTTGAGAAGTTTTCACATTTGTCATAGTTACTACAACACTATCAGAATAGCTTTTGCCATATTTCGCTGAATCCAATGAAACAGACCATGCTTGCCCTACAGTAGCGTTGGTATTGGCAAATATTTCTACAGGGAAATAACCTGGTGTCGGCCACATCACAGTATCCCTTTTGGCACTTGAGTTTGAAGTATCAAAAGACTTCATTGCACCATAATTAGCTGCAATTCCGAATCCTGTTTTGCCCATTCTAGGATTGATCAGCCATCTACGGTGACCCAATTTATCAATATTGTATTGATCTGAATCATCAAGAAACATCTCCACTTGTCGACTTGCATAAGTTTCTGTAGGTGATTCTGACCAATAGGCAAGGTTCGATGATTGACATGCTGCGTTTCCTAAAGCGTAGATACTAGAATCCATACTTGCGCTCTTTGTTGGAAAGTGTGTTAATGTATTGATTGACTTCAATACATACGCACCAGCTTGGCATTCGTTGTTATACGCTGCATCAAGTGTGACATCATCCAATCCAGCCATAAAACGAACAAAATTTAGCTTATTAATTCCATTTTGAAGCGTTGGCGTTGTCAATGTCCCCGCGTTATTAAACGAGCCAGTAAGAGCTGGCAGTGTTGCATATGGTGAGTTTGTTGATGTTGAGTTTGAATTATTCCATTCAGCAGCAATATCTTCTGCCATATTCCCTTGACTTTTGTATTTGCCTGATACTGCTGAAGCAGATTGAGCAAAGAATACAAAACTAAAAAACAATGAAACAATCAAAAAAGGAAATGCTTTTTTCATAATACCAAATTTCTTTCTACCGCCATTAGTTGAATGCATTTTCTGGCATTCCTCCTCAAAACATTTATTTTTGGAACATTCACTTTGCAAAATCACTATCCCCTTTCAATATAATATTTGACAAATCGAAAAAGTATGTTGATTCGACATATTCATACACTTTTATCATATCACATCCAGTAGTAGAATGTGCGTCAAATTATTGAAATAATCTGTGTGCACTTGCTTCAAATTACGTTCACTTATGTGGCAAACTAATCCTAATTGTCGTTAGAATTGCAACTTCAAACTCGCTAAGATTCCCAGATACTTCGTCATAATTTCCTGGGATAGTCCCGCTATCATTCGCAAATTATTCCTCGTCTTTGAAAATTTTATCAGGAGCTTTACGTTAATGACAATTAGGATAAATTAAATAGTTTTATTAAAGTTTAATTGGCATCTATCCTCAATTCTGAAGCTACACTCTGCTAAGCCAGTCTTGTAAATGCCAAGAGACTATATCTTTTTTTTCGATTTGTAAATGGTGACCTGCATCATCCAAAACCGTGAAAGACTTCCTTGGAAGATGTTTCACCATTGCCCATGCATCTTCAAATCCGACACAATCATCTTGCCCACCAGTCAATACACTTATCGGTTTTTCATAAACTACCTTCACTAAATCTGACTGAAATGAAAATCCGTACCCAAATTCAAAATATTTCTCAGTAAAGTTCTTATCTGCTATTTCAAGTCCAGAGAATACCTCAGTCTTATACCTACGCCAAGTTTCTTCTGTTACGATGACTGCATACTCCATATAGTCGGTGAATGCTGCTGATTTTTCGATATCATTAAGAAAATCCTTTTCAATGATGACCTCTCTTTTTTGGGGAACATTTCGCAGCTTTGGATCAGGAATAGTGACTGGGCAAAGCAAGAAAACGCCATCTGTTCTTGCACTTAATCTATGAATTAGACCAATTGATAGATAGCCCCCATATGATTCACCAATTAATAAGAATTGCTCCTTACCAATGACCTTATTAATAAATTGGTCCAACACTTCTAACATATCATCTGCATTTTCTATGCAAGGGTTCACTGGGCTTCTTCCCATACCAGGTAAATCCACATATATTCGGCGGTAACCCCGCAGTTCTTTAAACACTGGCTCAAGACAACCTGTCATCACTCGGTGGTCTAAAGGAAATCCATGCAGACATAGGATTGGCTTCCCTTGACCATACTCCTCATAAAAAACGGGCACATTATTAATTAAACACTCCAAGACCATTCCCCCCAATAATATCGAGTTTAATATTTCCCAATCCGCATCAAAGCGCCTGAATTTTTGCTCCGACCTTAGCTTTATTAGAATCCTCTTGGTTTGCAATGAAACAATTTCTTTGCTAATTCACTTGAAGATTTCTAGACAGTCACAAAAGGCTAATCCCATTTCTACAATTCAATTGAATTGCATATACTTTATTAATTGTAACAAGTCCTATGAAGAATTTAATAAAATTTCTCTTTACATTTTAGCATTTTTATAAGATTATGTTTATTGTATAATTTTTTATTATCCTAGAAGGTGGGAATCGCTTTGGAAATAGCTGAAGTTGGGAATATCATTGAGTTTAAGGATGGATTGCAAGGGATTGTGGAAAAAATCTATGAAAACTCTGTAATTGTTGATTTAACTTTCATGGAAAATTTTGATAAACTAGAACTTGACGAAAAAACAGTAGTGAATCATAGAAACTATAGAATCATTCAAAAATAATTTCCCAAAAGAGATGGACGTTCCCATCTCTTTATTTATGATCAAAAAATTGTTATTATCAATAGGATGTATAAACGAATATCTGAAGGTGAAAAAATGATCGTCACAAATGAGCAAGAATTACAAGGATTACAAGCTATCGGGAAAGTCGTAGCTGAAGTCAGAAACAAAATGCAAGCAGCAACTGTTGCTGGCATTACAACGAAGGAACTCGACCAAATCGCTGGTGAACTACTCAAACAGCTTGGTGCAGAATCAGCGCCGATTAAAGAGTATGATTTCCCAGGATTCACCTGTATAAGTGTTAATGAGGAGGTTGCACATGGTATTCCTGGACCTCGTGTGATTAAAGATGGAGACTTGATCAATATTGATATCTCAGCTTTTATGGGCGGGTTCTATGGTGATACAGGTGTTTCTTTTGTGGTGGGAGAAGGTCTCGCGATTAAAGCCAAGCTTTGTGATGTTGCAAAAGAAGCTTTCATGCAAGTCATGACAAAGATTAAAGCAGGAACCAAAAAGGCGAATATCGGGAAAACAGTTAGCGATGTCGCTCGTTTGCACGGATTTAGAGTGATCAAGAACTTAACGGGTCATGGTATTGGTCGAAGCTTACACGAAGCACCCAATCACATTTTGAATTACAATGATCCATGGGATAGTGAATTACTTAAGGAAGGACTGGTTCTGGCAATCGAACCCTTTATTTCAGAAAAAGCTTGGAATGTTATAGATACTGGAGACGGATGGACATATGTAACTCCTGACAAGAGCTTTGTTGCACAGTATGAGCACACGATTGTTGTGACGAAGGACAAACCAATTATCCTGACATTATAAGGATTCTAGTGATTATTCTCCGGAAAATTTTTTCATAAAAAAATATGTACTTTCTCAGCTAAATCAACTGCAAAACTGTTGATTTAGCTTTTTTTGATCCCTCAGAGTTCCGTAAATTGTTGACAATATTCGGTTTTATCAATATACTACATCACATAAGTAATGTAGTAGGGATGGTGCGCCTTTGTGAAGATTCAATTTGATAGCCTTAAGCCTATTTACGTACAAATTGCCGAAGCAATTGAGGATGATGTGGTTCATGGTCGCCTACTCGAAGGAGAGTCAAGTTATTCGCAATTGGTGATTGCAAAGGAATTGGGTGTCAATCCAGCAACAGCAGCTAAAGGAATTAATCTATTAGTGACTGAAGGGGTTCTAGAAAAACAACGTGGATTATCAATGGTTGTAGCAGATGGCGCCAAATTGAAAATAATTCAAAAACGTCGAACTGGAAAAATGATTGACTCCCTGAAAGACTTCATCACCGAGGCAGGTAATTTAGCTGTTAGTGATGAAGAAGTTCTTCAATTGGTTAAACAGCTCCTAGATAAGAAAAGACAAGAAAATTGACAGCTCACTCAAAACAAATGGGAGGAAATGCAATGAAAGAGTTTGCGATTCAAACAAATCAACTTACAAAACGATTTTCTAGTCTATATGCCTTGAAAAATCTTGATCTCAACATCAAGCATGGTTCTATTATTGGCTTAATTGGTCGTAGTGGTAGCGGAAAAACAACATTGCTCAAGATATGTGCTGGTTTACTCAGCAAAACCTCAGGTGATGTTCTTGTATTGAAGCAGGACCCAATAGATCAAATCGAAATATTGAACCAGTTAATTTATAGTAAACATAATATTCAATATGTCAAAAGGTATACGCTTAAAGACATTCTAGCGCAGTATCAACAGATGTTTGTAAATTTCGATAAAAACTTCGCTGAAAAAATGATGCAATTTTTCAGACTGAATCATCGTTCAAAATATGAGTTTTTATCTCAAGGAAATCAAAGTTGTTTCAATTTTGTATGTGCAATTGCGTCAAGAGCAACGATTACCTTACTTGATGAACCTGTATTGGGAATGGATATTGCAATGAGGAAATCTGTTTATGAGATTATTTTGCGCGACCAAATCGAATTTCCAAGAACAATTGTGATTTCAAGTCACTTGTTAGCAGAGCTTGAAGGGATATTATCGGAGATTATCTTGATTGAACAAGGAAAATTGGTGTTTCATAAAGATATCGATGAAGTGCGAGAAATGGCCTACCGTATTGATGGACCACAAGAAGAAGTTGCTGCCTTTTGTTCAAATCGAAATGTGATTTCTCAAAGAAATCAAGAAATGTTCTCTAGTGCAGTCATCTTAGAAAAAGTTTCCGAAGCCGCTGAGGCTGAAGCCAACCGCCTTAACTTGACCATTTCAAAGGTAACGCCATCAGATCTATGTGTTTATATCACAAAAAGTACAAAGGAGGGTGAACTAGAATGCTTATGGGACAATCAGAACTAAAGAATACTTTGGCTTTGACAAAGCTTAGACTTCGTAGATCAAAAGCCATGTTTTTGATTCTCGCAGGTATCGCAACTTTATTTACAGTTTTTCAAATATTCACAGTAATAACAGATGTCTCTAACAACGAAATCTCATTTGACTTTAGAGAACTGACACTGCTCTCTGGTACGCCAATACTCATCTTTTTGATCTGCTATCTGATTGGCAGTTACTCCGAATCTAATAAAGTATTTGAAGTATATCCACAAACAAATACATCAAGATTGATTTCTTCACAAATTGTGATTTATCTTACGGCAATAGGTTATTTCCTACTCACTACCATTTGGTATGGGTTAAGTGTGCTAGTTTACACTATATTTATGGGAAGTACTGGAGAGCTGGTGTTTGCCTATACACTTGATTGGAAATATTTCATTATTGGTCTATTGGTTAACTTGAGTATTTGGTTCATCATAATTGCATTACTTACTTTCCTACAATTGATTTTCAGAAAATTCATGATTACTACCGTAGTTTTGGCAATATGCGCAGCGCTTTCATTTATCATTTTTCGCGAGCGATTTGTCCATGTAATGGAATCTATTATCGGGTTTCTGACAAATGAGCAATCTCTTGTTCTTTTCTTTATCAAAGCTCTACTAATTTGGCTAGCGATAATTGGCATTTCATTCTGGATAAACAAGAAAACAATTTATTACCAAACTGAACGAAGGTTGCTCAAAAACCCTTTTATTCTTTTAAGTTTCGCGCTCTTTGTTTTCTTTGGGTTTATATTCTTCAGCATGGAAAGCAATGAAACAATTCATGAGGAGACAATCCATGAGGAAGTAACGAGTGTTCCCTTTAATGAATCCAAGAGAACGATCGAATTAGATGCTTCAGCTCTACAAGATCAGCGGGTTTTGAAAGTAAAGCGCAACGGATTTGATGACATAGCTTCCATCGATCAGGACATTGTCAGCGGTTATTTAAGCGATCTGTATTTCGTGAATAATGCACCCGAAGGAAAGATTATTATTGAGTATACTCTTCCACATCAATATATTAGAGGAATTGCTGTTTTGACTGCGTCTGATCAATCTTTCAAAGCAGAAATCAAAAATGGTCAGCTCGAATTAAACTATCAACTAATTCGGAAAAAAGGTACTCAAATTTATTTTAAGCCTTGGCCTTTTACAGATAAGTTCACAGCCTTCCAAAATAGAGACTTCTTTAAGATTAGTGATTTTTCTGGTGGTGGTAGTATGATTGAGATTCGTCTTCCTAAGGGTTTAGAGGCACCTAAACAAGATTAATAACATTCGGTTGATGACAATTAAAAACTAACATTATGACAAAGAACTCCCCTTATGATGCGGTAAACATCGTAAGAGGGAGTTTTTTGTGCATAAGAATAATGATTTTTATATGGCTACATATTTGATTATCTTTATTTGAATGGCCATTCACAACTAATCTTTTTTATATCAGTTTTTCGATTTTGCCCTGATTGTAATTATTTATGATTCGAAAAACTCTTTGTTTAGCCGGCTTTCTTTCGTAACAATAATGCGAGAAAGACAATGCTCAGGTAACCAAACAGTGGATATAGAATCGATAACAATTCTGCATAATCAAATCTTGCAACTGCTAAACAACCCGTGAAAAGGACCGCATAAATCAGCAGCGAAGGTAGCCTTGTGCTTTTATGGAGTTGCCGTTCGATCCCATAGGCATTGCCGATAATTGAAGTGAAAATCTCACCAAAGATCACTAACAAATAGATACCATGTAGGAATGGTGCAACCGCCTTCATCACTGCAGCAGTTGGAATACTGTGAAATTGGAATTCATGAAAAATAGTCAAGCTTATATGACTTAGTAAAAGAATAACGGTAATGAGCACGCCACCAAGAAATGCACCTTTCTTCAGAATTTGTGGTTGACCAATTTCTTTAGCAAGTGGCACAAATACTGATTGTGATAAAGATAAATTAAATGCAACGTAGGCGAATGGCAGAACTGGTACCTTCCACAAATCCTCTTGATACGGAATTACGAATAGTTTTTCTAAAGAAAAGCCATGCCTTAAAGCAAGCCATGTCAACACAAGATTGAAACCTATCATTGTTGGCACGACAACCATATTCACTGCACTTAGACCTTTTAGCCCCCATATCATCACAAATATTGATAGCAGCACTGTCAGGATCATCCCAGTGGATTTTGCAATCTGAAATTGCTGATTGAAAACCTCACCCGCTCCTGCAAGCATCACCGCAGTAACACCAAATAGCATGCAGAAAAAAAAGATGTTCACGATACCACTAAATTTTTTGCCAACAAGCCATCGATTGTATTCAAAATAATCGTTTGCCTTAATCCGAAGTGCAGTCAGCATCATTTTGTATCCAAAAAAAATAAATAAATATCCTGCTAATAGCATACCTAATAAACCCAGAAAGCCGAATCGTGAAAAGAATTCAACGATTTCTTTTCCAGTCGCAAAACCTGCACCAACTATTGTCCCCACATACACTGTGGCTACCTGCCAAACCTTTTTTAAAGAATTCATCTACTTGTCCACCCACAATACTGTATGCGTAAAAACAAACATTCAGAATGGGCTAATCCACTTTCATCTGAATATTGTAAGCTGGGCTGATGAAATCTTCAGAGCGATGAAGTCCTATTTTAACCTAATTCAAACTTGCACGGTTCACGACACCTCGATTAGTTCGCAAACTGTAATGGATGCTCACCTACAAACGCAATGTCAAGCATTGAAAAACAGGCTAGCGATTTGTTTTCGCTGCCTGCTTGATTGAACTCATATTAATCCTAATCCCAAAATGGTCGCTTTCCCATTTAGAATTTGCTTACTTTGGAAAAATCATTTGAAAAACAGTGCCTTTACCAAGTTTACTTTCGACAGTAATTAAACCACCATGTAGTTCAATTATCTCTTTTGCCATAGATAAACCGAGTCCTGTTCCACCTGTTACACGGGATCTTGCTTTGTCCACACGGTAGAAGCGTTTGAATATATTCTCATGCTCCTCTTCAGCAATACCAATACCGGTATCTGCTACCTGAAAGTGAATTGAATCAAATTGTTGATAGAGAGTTACAGTGATGACGCCCTCTTCAGTATATCTGACTGCATTATCCATTAGAATAATGACCAATTGTCGTAATTGATCTTGATTACCTTTCAAGAAAACATTTTCACCAATTTTTGTTTCCAGTCGAACTTTCTCTTCTTGCCAATATAACGCAATTGTATCCAAAACCAACTTTGAGAAGTTGCATTCCTCTTTGAACACCTCGACGTGCTCCATCCTTGTCAAGTTGAGCAGCTGATTAATTAGCTTGTTAATCCGATCCGCTTCCTCACTAATTGCATTAATTGTTGTGGCTCTTAACTCAGGATGCTCCTCCCCTCGTCTTTTGAGTAGCTTTACATTTCCTTGAATAGCTGTAATAGGTGTTCTCAGTTCGTGTGAAGCATTTGCAACAAACATCTTCTCGTTTTCAATATAATTACCTAACTCCTTCAGCAATTGATTAAACGACTCCCCGAGATTGGTTATTTCAAGTGTCTCATCTGTAATGACAACTCCAGAGTCTAATTGCTTTCGATAATCGATTTGTTGAATTGCCTTTGTCAGCCGATTGATCGGCTGTGTATTCTGTCTTGTCTTCATGACAATTAAGATTATTCCCATGATGGATGCAATTAAGCTCACACTAAACAGTACAATCGCTAGTACTTGTATAAATTCTGTTATATTTTCTAACGAAACATAAATAGTTGCCTTTTCTCCATTGCCAAGCGGGAAATTTTTAATAAGAAACAATTCACTGTCCAACCAGTAGACTGAAGAAAAGAAGGGTAGTTTGATTGATTGCTCATCATCTTCCACAAGTTCATTCCAATCTCTAGAAAAAACCACACTTTTCCCGTTTTGACTTTCGATTTTGATTGCATAGTGAGAATTTTGCGGATAAATGGTCT
>JAVBKB010000224.1:0-5017 GCA_031554275.1 Caryophanales bacterium
AAAAGAATCCGAAAGACACAAGCGAATTTAGGGAATTTATAAACCGATCATTTCATCCCATGGTTGATATTGAACTATGGGGATTGGATTATTGTGGCATGACCTTCGAAAATGCACAAGAACTCTATGTACCATTTCATAAAATGAGTTATTCACTTGAAAAGGGTTTAGATGAGTATTTACAATTCAGTTCAAACAATGGGCGAGGACTTTCAATATTCAATATTCCTCTTTGTACGGTTGATCCATTTTATTGGTTTTTGTTTAAATTAAAAGGAAGTGATGTAATTTTTGATACATATTTTGATACTTCAAATGAGGTAAATGAAATGAAAGATGACACTTCTACTGGTGCTAATCAATGTATGCATTGTTATGTACGAGATGTGTGCCCTGGTACCTATAATAGCACTTTTAAATTATTTGGAGATGATGCGGTTCAAAAAATAGCCGAGTATAAATAATCTGGTACTAAAAACTATAAATTAAAAGGAGTGTATTGTAATGAGTTTTAGAGTTTATTCAAAGAAATTGGGAGGAAGTATAGTTTTTACTCCAAACGTTATTGCAATGGATGGGATGATGATGTCAAGATGGGGAAACTCTTCTTGGACACAAGGAACACGATGGGGAAATACATCATGGACACAGGGGACGCGTTGGGGAAATACATCATGGACGCAAGGGACACGATGGGGAAATACATCATGGACACAAGGAACACGATGGGGAAATACATCATGGACACAAAGTAGTGGTTGGTAATGATTTATACATGCTATTCTGTTGAAAATCTTGATAAAGTCTATTTTACTCCATATTGTAATGTAGTTATGTGCAAAGAGGGTGTAGAATTCTATCACTTGATTACAAATGAGGTGATTAGATTAGATGCACCACATAACGTCATAATGATGTTGATAAACAATTTTCAATACGGGATTAAACAACCCGTTTTAATGACAATGCTTTCAAGCCTTTCCATTGATGCAGACAATTTTCTAAAAAAAATGAAGGGGTGTGAACTAATAGAGTAGCTATGCTTAATCACACAAAATTACCAGCTCGAGAACTATCTGATTGGACTTTTACAGGTGCAGATGCATATTATGTTTCATGCGATTCTAACGTTTTTTTGCTGTCAAAAAAAAATACAAGTATCATTTTGAGTCCACAACTATTCAGAGAACTCAATACTTTTTGTTTAAGTTCAAACCTTTCTTCAAAATTACAATCAAGAGGTTTTGGTGAAAGCCCTTTTCATAATTATCAGAAAGATCCTATCCGTCCAACCTTTTTTATGATTGATTTTACAACCCAATGTAATATGAATTGTTATTACTGTTTAAGGCATTTTAAGAATGTTGGTGAAGTTATTACCGAAAAGCAACTTAGAAGTATCCTAGAGTATATTGTTGATTATTGCAGGGAAAACTCTCTCACGCATATTACAATACAGCCTTGGGGTGGAGAGCCATTAATAGCTTTAGATAGAATTATTTTTATGAAGCAATTTTTACAAGATCAAGGGATTTTTGTGAAGATAACTGTTCAAACCAATGGACTGCTATTAACAGAAGAAAATGTTAGAACAATGCGACTACATGATATTGGGATAGGAATTAGTATTGATGGAATTGAAACTGTTCACAACATACACAGAAAAAACCTAGCAGATGAAAATACATTTGACAAGGTTATTGCTGGAATTCGTAGGGTTCAGGAGTATTACGGAAATGATATCGGTACGATTACAGTTAACTCGAAATTCAGCCTAACATATATCGAAGATTCCATTGAATATATGGTAAAAGAACTCAAATTAAGTACTTTGAAGTTTAATTTGATGCATCCAAATGGTGATGATTTTGATTGTAGTACAGTTATTTCAGACAAAGAAATTCCGATTTACTTAAAAAAAATTATAAATTCTCTGATTAAATTGAATTCAGAAGGATTCCATGTTAACGAGATAAACATAAGAGATAAAATTATCAATCTTTTAAGTCGAAATAGTGGTGATCTATGTCATACCTATGGATGTACTGGAGGATATACTTTCGTTTCATTTGCCAGAAACGGAGATATTTTCCCTTGTGAGTTAGTGGGGAATGAAACAGTAAAATTGGGGAGCGTTCATAATAAAGAGAGTCTCCCTAAATTGATTATTAACAACATTGCACGAAATAGGTTTTTTTCTTGTAAAACAAGCGAGAAATGTGTGAGCTGTGAGTGGCATGGTTTTTGCCATGGAGGTTGTACTGCTTCTGCTCTTTCATTCACAAATAAAGTTTCAATTGATAAAAAGGAATGTATTATTAACAGGTACCTATATCCAGAGTTAATTGAATTAGTTTTAACCCAGCCATCCATTGTGAAATTAATGACCAAAAATAAGGTGGAAATAGTATAAGTGAAGATATAACTGCTTATGGTACTAAGAATAATGGAAGACATGTAGCTTGCCCCTTCATTCCAAAAGCGTTCTTATGCGTGGGTGTAACCGTCTCAACGATTAAAGACTTATTCTGTGCCAATTCATGTAGCCTTTCTGTAGCCTAAATGTAAACAGAATGTAGCCTGATCTAATGAGTGCAAGTATTACAATATATTCGTGGTACAAAAAGTTGGGGTGATGAAGTGAGTCCACGAACTGGTAGACCAAAAGCTATGAATCCCATGAGCTTCGATGTTAAGGCTCGTTTGGATGCAGAAACTGATAAAAAGCTCACTGAGTATTGTGAAAATCATAATGTGAGTCGATCAGATGCAGTCAGAAAAGGAATTCATCTGATTTTGGTACAAAAATAGAGATAGTCGTTTTCACTCCAGGAAGAGTCGACTATCTCACAATGGTTGTTGCCAACCATGAAATATTATATCATGGTTGGCAACCTCCTTCAAAACAAATTTGAGGAGTGGTTCTATGTCTAGCAATCATCTAGTAATGAATCCATTAGATAATTGTGCGCTTTTTCAACCTCTAAAAGATGAGGCTGACTTGCAGGGGTTATCTAATCAAGAGCTGCTAGCATTTTTAATGAAAACAAGAATGAGGCGTTCGGAGTATCAAGACCGTCCTACCATTTGCACACCATCTGATTTTGCTGAGCACTTCATGTCTGATATGAAAATTCTGCATCAGGAGCATTTCGTCGTTCTCTATCTCAACTCGAAGAATCAGGTGATTCATCAACAAACAATTTTTATAGGCAGTTTAAACAAATCGTTAGTGCATCCTAGGGAAGTGTTTCGGGAAGCGATCCGAAGATCTGCCGCATCACTAATTTGCCTGCATAACCATCCAAGTGGAAACTCGACTCCTTCTGCTGAAGATATTGCTACAACCAAGAGATTAGCCGAATGTGGGAAGATACTTGGTATTCCCGTTCTATACCATCTGATTATTGGTGATGAGCAGTATGTAAGTTTACTAGAAGAAGGGTATATCTAGGAGGTTGTCATGTCTGATAAAATTGCTAAAAATGATTTTTCAGAAATGCAAATGCAGGTTGAAGTTTTACATGAGCTGATAAGAATAATTGATTGGTTGAGGAATGATAGCTGTTGTACGAAAGAATTTGCTGCAGATGAGTTATTGCGTGTCGTGAAGATAAACTTATTAGATTTTACAAGGTTTGATAGTAAAAGTTTTATAGAAAATTGAATAAAGATTGCAAGCAGTCCGCCAGAAATGGTGGATTTTTTTGCGTTCTCAAAAAGGAGGAAAAATTATGACTTTAGAACCACTATCCACAAAAGCTGCGGCTCAGGCAGCTGTCAAAGTTGTTACTGAAGATGAAGCAAGAAACAAATTCTTGGGTTTTATGCTTGGAATCATTATTACAATCGTAATCATTATCGCAATTCCAGTTTATATCGCATCACATCCACTATCATTTTTCGCTGACATATTAGGATTTAACACACCAGATACCAATACAATTGAAGGATTTAAGTTAAACAATGATCAATTGATTTTTCCTGATATGGGTTTGAATATTCAATATGCTCAGCTAAGTCCAGAAGTACTGGCATATAAGGATGCAGTGACCACTGAATGCGCTGCGCAAGGTGTTTCAGCAGATTATGTTGGTGTCATTTTGGGAATTATGCAACAGGAATCAGGAGGCAGACTTCCAGATGTAATGCAAAGTTCGGAGAGTATTGGACTCCCACCCAACACGATTACTGATCCACTTTTATCTATTAAACATGGAGTCCAGCATTATAAAAATTGCTTAGAAAGAGCGAAGAATGACATGGATATTTCGATTCAGACCTACAACTATGGTCTTGGATTTGCTGACTATGCACTTCAGCATGGTGGCAAATGGACAATGCAACTAGCATCTGATTTCTCTGATGAGCAAGCTACTAAACTTGGCTGGAATTCCTATGGGGATAAGCAATATGTGCCACATGTGAAACGTTACATTGTCTTTGATTCAACCATTGGTGATGAGAAATTCAAGATAATGATGGCAGAGGTACTGAAGTATCAAGGGACACCGTATGTATGGGCTGGAGACAACCCACAAACTGGGTTTGATTGCTCTGGATTGACGCAATGGGCGTATAAAACAGTTGGTATAAGCCTACCGAGAACAGCAGAGACGCAATTCGAGTATCTTGAGAAAATCCCACTTGAACAAGCTCAACTTGGAGATTTGATTTTTTTCCAGAATACCTACAAGCCTGGTGTGAGTCATGTTGGGATATTTGTTGGAAATAATCAAATGTTCCATGCTGGCGATCCCTTGGGATTTGCGAATATCACAACATCGTACTGGAGAGAGCATTTTGCTGGAGTTGGAAGGTTTGTGCAGAGTAAATAAGACAATAATAACCACTTTTACGGCATGGTGGGTGGGCACTTAGATACTTAAAAATCAGGTTTTACTTCTTTTCATTTGAAATCAGAGCTAATCTCCTATTCATTCCAAATAACCCGCATATCCCACTTATCATCTATTTTCTCAGTCTGTTGTCCAACATTGAGATTGTTCGGATTGAA
>JAVBKB010000103.1:0-23610 GCA_031554275.1 Caryophanales bacterium
TGGTAACACGGGACAAAACAACGCCACTGGGCAAACTCCAGCAACAAAGATTTCCGAACAAGAAGCCAAGGATATTGCACTTGCCAGATTTTCAGGGACAGTCATCCAAACAGAATTCGATTTGGATAATGGTGTTTACAACTATGAATTTTTAATTAGAAATGGCAACCAAGCGCAAGAAATCAAAGTGAATGCGGAAACTGGAGAAATTACTGAAATCGATATTGAATAGGTAGACTTACAATAATATCGAAGCGCTTAATCGCTTACTCCAAACTGCCAATATCAAAAATGCACTTGATTAAAGGAAACCCCACCTCATAATGGCTGGGTGATAAACCTTTTCAATCAAGTGCTTTATCCTGTCTACTATTTACAGATACAGTTAGTTCGCTTGCACAATTGCTGTGAGTGCCTCTTCTGGATTTCCCTGATACAAACCACCATGAAAGGCAATGATCTGCTTAACCGGATATTGTTGTAGAATGGCGACAGATTGTTGCGCTTGCGGCACATCCCAAGTAAACAAGGGATTGCTACAGTTCAGAGTTCCATCAACGATGTTGAGTGCGTCTCCTGCAATCAAGATTTTGTCCTCTTTTAAGAAAAGTGAAATATGTCCAGGTGTGTGTCCAGGCGTGGCCACAATTTCAATTCCTCCACAAATCGGTAGTACCTCTCCCTCAGTTACAGTCTGATCTATTTGAATCCGACGATTCTCAAATGCAGGTTTGATCATATTATAGAAGCTCTTCATTTCCGCAGATAATTGCTCATAGTTCGCTTCAAAAGTAGCCACTTTTGTCGGGGTTTTTCGCCCATCAATATATGGTGCTTCGACAGCTGATGCCAGTACCTGACAATTCGGTGCTTCAGCCAATATTTCTTTTACAGTACCAATATGATCTATATCTTGATGTGTCAAAATCAGCTTATTGATCTGTGAAAGCTCAAACCCAGCAGCTTGCACCGCACTCTCGATTTGTGAAATTTGTAATGGGTAACTTGTGTCCACTAGCACAACATTGTCCTGATCCCAAATGAGTACAGGATGACAAATCCCATAGTCCGACGCAATCTCAAGCATCTCTACATTGTTTGCAATTCTCATAATATCCTCCCCATTGCTGTGGTTTCCTTCTGGTGAAAAGATTCACAGCTTTTGATCGTCAAATTCAGTTATCCATTGTTCAAGCATCCCTACTATTGAAGCAATACATCCATCACTAAACGGTGAAGTTAACCCTGCCTCTTCAACAAGTGTCACAAATGATTTACTCCCACCTTGTTTGCATAAATGCAAATAATCCTGCCCAGCCGCATCATGATCTTCATGCATTTTTTTCCAAAATTGAAAGGCGCAGATTTGCGCAAGCGTGTAATCAATATAATAGAATGGCGCTTCGTAAATATGACCTTGCTTTTGCCAGAATCCACCTGAGTTCAAGTATTCATTGTCATCATAATTCCGATGCGGCAAGTAGATCTTCTCTAAATTTAACCAGGTAGCGCGACGATCTTCTGGTGTTAAATCAGGATTTTCGTATACGATATGCTGAAATTCATCAACCATCACGCCATAAGGCAAGAACTGAAGTGCGGATGTCAGATGATTAAAATAATACTTATCAACATCTTCTTGAAAAAACAACTTCATCCAAGGCCATGCAAAGAACTCCATGCTCATAGAATGAATTTCACATGCCTCTAACGTTGGCCATTGGTATTCTGGTACTTCAAACTGGCGACTTTCATAGCACTGGAATGCATGACCAACTTCATGCGTAAGTACATCGATGTCACCAGAAGTCCCGTTGAAGTTAGAGAAAATAAATGGTGCTTGATAGTCACTGATGAAAGAACAGTAACCTCCAGCAACTTTGCCCTTTTTCGCTACTAAATCCATTAATTCATTTTCTACCATGAAGTGAAAGAAATCATCTGTTTCCTTTGACATTTCGTGATACATCTTTTGACCATTTTCGATAATCCACTCGGGCGATCCCTTTGGGTTTGCATTTCCAGATAGAAAATGAAAGTCCTCATCGTAAAGGTGTAATTTATCAATCCCAATACGAGCGGCTTGTTTTTCTGATAATTTTGTCGCCAAGGGGACTATTTGTTCGCGCACTTGCTTGCGAAAGTTGGCAACCATTGCTGGATTATAATCAGTTCTTGACATGCGGTAATAGCCAAGCTCCACAAAATTTTGATAGCCGAGCTTTTGAGCAATCTCCGTACGCACTTTCACAAGTTTGTCGTAAATCGCATCGAATTGCTCAAGGTTCGTTGCAAAGAAACCATATTTGGCATCAGTTGCTGCCTTTCTAACTGACCGATCACTACTTTCGATATAGGGTTGTAATTGTGCAAGATTGCGTTCTTCGCCATCAAAAGAAATCTTTGCAGACGCAACAAGCTTTTCATATTCACTTGCCAACTTATTTTCTTGTTGTAGCAGCGGTATTATTTCAGGCGAAAATGTTTTCAATTGCGCCTCTGCTAAGGCAAATAGCTGCCTACCAAATTTTTCTTCCAACTGCGGCTTGAAGGTTGCACTACAAAGTGCTTGATAATATTTAGAAATCATTTCCTCTACCTCAGGATCAACCTCATCAAAATAATCCTTTTCAGCAGAATAGAATTCGTCATTGGTATCAATAGAGTGCCGAATACTGCTTAGTGCTGACATTGTCGCCACATTGTTACGCAAAGCATTCATTTCATTCATCGCAGTAACTTGATCCGCAAAAGTTTCAGCATTTTCGAAATCTGCTAATTCTCTAAGAAATTGTTCCTTCCAACCATTTAAATCTGGTCGTATGTATTGAAATTGCTCAAACTTCATGATAGTTCCTCCTAGACTTGAATAAAAAGCAGCTTTCCAAATTGATTGTGATAGACTTGAAATCCTCAACTTGGATGATAGTCAACTTTCACCAGTGAAAAGTTTGGTTACATCCATCCCCTCACAACTTGAAATCAATCAGTGCTTTGAGGATTCTTTGGTGCTTTACCAACCTTTTTAAGAAGCTCAATCATTAGTGATTTCTCATCCTCATCTAGAATATTCATTATCAAATCGATATTGTCTATATGCGTCGGGAAAAATTTATCAATGAAGATTTTTCCTTCATCAGTAATTGCTGCATAGGTAATCCTTCGATCCTCCGCACAATTAACGCGACGAAGAAATCCCTTTGCTTCTAGTTTATCGACCACATAAGTGATGCTGCCACTGGCTATCAGGATTTTGTCGCCAATCTTTTGAAGTGGTTGCTCTCCTTTATGATAGAGCAATTCCAACACCGCAAACTCCGTTGGATTTAATCCAGCCTCATAAATAAAATCATTGATATGATCATTAATGGAACGAAATGCTTTTGATAAAACCACATACAGCTTTAAAGATTGCTCAGCACTCATAAATTCACCTTGACTATTTTTTTTGATGTTCTAACACATGAACATGTTGGCTCTTACCTAAGTTCTAGCAGAACCTATTTATGAAATCGTAATCCTATTTATAAAATCACAGTTCTAACAGATCCTATTTATGAAATCGAACTGCAAAATCATTTTTCAAATTATATCATAATTAGCTCAAATAATTTGGAAATCAGCAGTGTTATCGCAACTCCAATTCGTAGCCAATGGCAGACATAACAAAAAGCGGTGCAGTTTCAGTTCGTAGAATTCTTGCTCCAAGTCCACAACAATGGAAACCTGCAGCAACAAGTTGATCAACTTCATCGCGTTCCAATCCACCTTCAGGTCCAAAGACAATGACCATTTTTTCACAAGGCTTCAGTTGCTGCAACAAAGTTGCCAGCTGTTGCTTTTCACCCTGCTTTGCCATGTCTTCATATGCAACTATTTTGATTTGATGATCCTTTGTCTGTTCAATAAGCTGCGCTATACTCACTACATCCCAAACAATTGGAATTCTTGTACGATGAGACTGCTCAGCAGCCTCTTTAGCAATTTTGCCTAGACGCTCAACTTTCTTAGCAGATTTTGCGCTATCCCACTTGACGACTGATCTCGTAGCTTGCCAAGGAATAAATTGTGTTGCACCTAGTTCAGTGCATTTCTGCACAACCCATTCTAATTTATCCCCTTTTGATAACCCACAAGCAATCGATACATTTACGGGAAGTTCAACATCATCCTCAAGCCATTCAATTGGTGAAGCAACTACAGCTCCATTTGTAATCCCGATGATGCTAGTGACTGCTGTTTTCTCATTGACAACACAATAGATTTGATCACCAAGCGCACAGCGCATCACCTTCGTCAAATGGAAAAAATCATCTCCCTGAATATGTACTTGACCTTTCTCATCAAGTTGCTCAACAAAATATCGTTGCATCACGCACCACCTTAGCTTTTCTTCCCACCATTTTTTTCTGCGGTGATTGCCACCCAGTCATCCTGTTCTGCAATCTCGACAATATCCAAACCTGATGCTTCCATCGCAGCAATGACAAAATCTTGTTTTTCTTTAATGATACCAGAAGCAATAAATACACCATCTTTTTGTAAAAGTCGAAACACATCGTCAGTGATTCGAATAATAATATCCGCTAGAATATTTGCTACAATCACATCACTTGTTGTATTCACGTTCTCCAAAAGATCATTTTGAAAAACAGTGATAGTCTCAGATACTTTATTCACTTGACAGTTTTCTTCTGCAACCTTTACTGCAACAGAATCTAAATCCATTGCCAGCACAGTAGTTGCACCCAGCAGAGCTGCTGAGATGCTTAATACACCCGAACCCGTTCCCACATCCAAAACAGTTGCACCATGCTTAACCCATTTCTCAAGTGCCCTGATACACAATACGGTAGTCGGATGAGTTCCAGTTCCAAATGCCATACCTGGATCAAGCAGAATTATTTTTTCGTTAGGTTTTGGCGTATACTCTTCCCATGTTGGAACAATCGTGATCTGCTCAGATATTTTGACAGGGTGATAATATTTCTTCCATGCAGTTGCCCAATCCTCATCATCTACTTCATTAAGCATTGAACTATTTCGTCCCAAATCTATACTGAAATTAGTAAGTTTGTTAATGACCGAAATGATCTCGGCGTACAACTCATCTGAAAAATCATCCATGGCAAAGTAAGCTTTAAGAATGACACCATCAGCAGGAAAATCCGCAGGATTCAACTGATATATCTCTCCAAAAATATTGTCTCTTTCCTTTACAAGCTCTGCAGGATCTTCAATGACGACACCTTGTGCACCATGTTCATGAAGAATATTAGCGATCGGCTCAACTGCCTCATTTGTCGAATGAATACTTAACTCAATCCACTTCATCATATCAGCTCCATTATTATTGTGTATTCGTTTTCTAAAACATTTCTGATTCTGGTGCTTGATTTACAACCAACTCTAAAAACATTTTCTGGCAGCCAGTAAAAAACATGTGACGATGATTGATTTCTGACACCACATTTTCAACCAACAACAAAACTCTCAAATCTATCGTACTGATTTCGGATTATTATTTCAACATTAATCTCTCTTCTCTCTCATGGAAAATTCTCGAATTAAAAAAATTAGCCATTGGCTAATACCAACGCTAATTTTTTTACTGAAATCAAAGAAATTCTAGAATATCTCTTCAATATTTCGTTTGATTTTTTCGGTAAATGACTCCTTGTGGCCTTTTGGAGTCTTACCGCCACCCTCAATTTCGAAGTCTTTCAACAACTCACGTTGTCTGTCATTCATTTTTGTTGGGGTTACGACAATGACCTTAACGATCTGGTCACCAGTTCCTCTTCCACGAATATTCTGAATTCCTTTATTCTTCAATCGGAAACGAGCACCAGATTGCGTACCTGCGGAAATCTTCATTACTTCCTTGCCATAGATCGTTTCGACCTCAACTTCGTCACCCAAAGCTGCTTGAACAAAGGAAACCTTGATTTCACAATACACATCGTCGCCGTTTCTCTCAAAGAATGCATGACGTTTCACACGAAACTCAACATACAAATCTCCATAAGGTCCACCGTTGATACCCGGCTCGCCTTGTCCAGGAACACGTAACTGCTGCCCATCCGCAACACCGGCTGGAATCTTAATCGAAATTTTCTTGCGTTTTTTTACTTTCCCTTGACCATGACAAGTTGCGCACTTCTCACGAATAACTTTTCCAGTTCCACTACACTGATTACAAGCGCGCCGAGAAGCCATACGGCCGAATGGTGTGTTCTGCTCAACCGTCACCTGACCCGAGCCACCACACTGAGTACAGGTCTCTGGACTTGTACCAGGTTTTGCGCCATTCCCATTACAGGTTGCACAAATCTCTTCTTTTGGAATCTCAATTGTAGTTTCCTTACCAAAAGCCGCTTCCTCAAAAGTAATCGTCATTGAGTATTGAAGGTCATGACCTTGCTGTGGTGCATTCGGATCCCGACGGCGGCCACCTCCAAACATGGAGCTAAGGATATCTTCAAACCCACCAAACCCATCAAAACCGCCATTAAAACCACCGTATCCTTGACTAGGATCAGTGTGACCAAATTGATCATAATGTGCACGCTTTTGAGTGTCGGAAAGCGTCTCATAAGCTTCACTAACTTCTTTGAATTTTTCTGTTGCATCCGCTTCTTTGTTCAAATCCGGATGGTATTTTTTTGATAATTTCCGGTAGGATTTTTTTAACTCATCATCAGAAGCACCCTTACCTACACCCAACACATCATAATAGTCCCTTTTACTCATAACCACAACACCCTATATTTAAATTCAACTTTCCTATTGTAACATTGATTTACACCACATGACAATTCAAAAAAATTACCCGCTAATCAACCATTACACAGTTAGAAAGAAACCATCTGTTTTGTTTGCCAAGCATTTTGCAAGTGGCAAACGCTACAAATGGAATCTTCCTAGTCAATAATACATTTAATATATCAATTCGAAACGTAATTTATTTCTTCTCTTCAACGATTTCCGCATCAACAATGTCATCAGAACCTGCATTTGCACCGTCTGCTCCTTGTGCTGCTTGAGCCTCTTTCGCTGCTTGCTCATACATTTTGACACTAATACCTTGAATGATTTCCTGCAACTCATCTTTCTTAGTTCTCATGTCATCAAGATTATTCGCTTCAACTGCAGCCTTTAAAGCAGCCGTTGCTTCATTTGCCTTAATTACATCTTCAGAATCAACTTTGTCTTCCATATCTTTCAAGGTCTTCTCAGTTGAAAAAATCAAACTATCTACTTCGTTGCGAAGATCTACTTCTTCTTTTAATTTCTGATCAGCCTCTGCATTCATTTCAGCTTCCTTTACCATCCGTTCAACTTCTTCATCAGTTAAACTAGTTGCTGACTGAATCGTAATTGCCTGCTCTTTACCAGTTCCCAAATCTTTTGCCTTAACGTTTACGATACCGTTGTTATCAATATCAAACTTCACTTCGATTTGTGGAATGCCACGAGGTGCTGGTGGGATGTCTGATAATTGGAAACGTCCCAAAGTCTTGTTTTGTGATGCCATCGGGCGCTCACCTTGTAACACATGAATGTCAACAGCTGGTTGATTGTCAGCAGCAGTCGAGAAGATTTGTGATTTACTAGTAGGGATAGTTGTATTACGATCAATTAATTTAGTGAACACTGCACCCATTGTTTCGATTCCTAGTGATAATGAAGTTACATCAAGTAGAACAATGTCCTTCACGTCGCCAGTAATTACACCACCTTGAATTGCGGCTCCCATTGCAACAACTTCATCTGGGTTAACACCCTTATTTGGTTCTTTACCTGTTTCACGCTTCACTAACTCTTGAACAGACGGCATCCGAGTAGATCCACCAACAAGTATAACTTGATCTAATTCTGCTGGCTTCAAGCCTGCATCACTTAATGCACGACGTGTTGGCTCCAATGTTCTTTGTACTAAATCCGCAGTGATTTCATCAAACTTTGCACGAGATAAAGAAATATCTAAGTGCAACGGTCCAGCAGGTCCTTGTGAAATGAATGGTTGTGAAATCTGGGTTGAAGTAACACCTGACAATTCTTTCTTTGCCTTCTCAGCAGCATCCTTCAAACGTTGCATTGCTTGCTTGTCTTGTGCTAAATCGATACCATTTTCCTTTTTAAATTCTGCAACTAGGTAACGTACTATGGTATCATCAAAGTCATCTCCACCTAATCTATTATCACCAGCAGTAGACAATACTTCAAACACACCATCACCAAGTTCAAGAATAGAGACGTCGAAGGTACCACCACCTAGGTCAAATACAAGTATCTTCTGCTCCTTATCTGTCTTATCTAATCCGTAAGCAAGTGCTGCAGCTGTAGGCTCATTGATAATACGCTCTACTTCAAGTCCAGCAATCTTCCCAGCATCCTTTGTTGCTTGACGCTCTGCGTCATTAAAGTAAGCAGGAACGGTAATAACTGCGCGAGTTACTTTTTCACCAAGATAAGCTTCTGCAGTTGCTTTCAAGTTCTGAAGAATGATTGCGCTGATTTCTTGTGGTGAAAACTTCTTTCCTTCAATATCAACTGAA
Organism: Caryophanales bacterium; assembly: GCA_031554275.1. Taxonomy (GTDB): domain Bacteria; phylum Bacillota; class Bacilli; order JARBTR01; family JARBTR01; genus JAVBKB01. The sequence continues at coordinate 8,562 of JAVBKB010000103.1, forward strand.
TAGTTCGTACCCATGTGGCGCTTAATAGAACTTACTGTGTTCGGATTGGTGACCACTTGACGTTTTGCCAATTCACCTACGGAACGCTCACCATTTTTGAATGCCACAACTGAAGGTGTGGTACGATTTCCTTCTGGATTTGGGATGACTTTGGCTTCGCCACCCTCCATTACTGCTACACAACTATTTGTTGTTCCCAAATCAATTCCAATTACTTTACTCATCTTATTTACCCTCTCATTATGTAATATTTTTTATTTAAACAGCCTTTTTTGAATAGGCATGCGATTTTTTGAGAATTACTGATTTACTTTAACCATTGCTGGTCGAATAACACGATCATTCAATAAATAGCCCTTTTGAAATTCTTCAACAATTTGATTAGATGGTACTTCTGGTTCATCTGCAACCATTACGGATTGATGGAAAACAGGGTCAAATTGCCTGTCTAATGTCTCAATTACGGTGACGCCTTCGTCTTGTAACGCAGCAGTCAATTGATTGTGGATCATTGTAAGCCCTTGTAGCATTGACTTTGCCTCATCAGTTTGCATTTCTACCTTCATAGCTCTTTCAAAATTATCCATCACCGGCAGAATTGCTGTCACTAAGTCTTGTGCACGATACTTCTGAGCAGTTGCCATTTCCTGTCGTGAACGCTTGCGAAAATTGTCTAACTCAGCATACAATCTTAAATACTTATCATCTGCCTCTTTCAGTTTCTCCTCTAGAATGTCAACTGGATTTCGTTCTTCATCAGCTGAACTGTCAATCAGTTCACCTTCAGCTTCCATTTGAACCTGTTCAACTTCATCGATTTGTTCATTGATCTGTTCATTGATCTGTTCATCGATTTGTTCATTGATTTGTTCATTGATTTGTTCATTGATTTGTTCATCGATCTGTCTGTTTAATGGTTGCTTTTGGGCTTCCGCTGAAGCCTTTTTACCCAAATTTTCTTCTGCCTTTGGCATAACTTCACCTTCAATCCTTCTCCAAATAATAATCAGTTAGTGCGCTTGTTAGATGTTGCGTGAAATACGATAATAGTCCAATTACTCTTGCGTACTCCATTCTGGTTGGACCTAGAATAGCAATTGTACCAATATTGTGACTACCAATCGAGAAAGTTGCACTAATAATACTACATTCATTCAGTGCTGAATTGGCATTCTCAGTCCCTATTTTCACATTAATTCCCGCAGGGTTTTTACTGAGCAATTCATACATCTTTTCTTCTTCGATCACTTGCATGAGCATTTTGATTTTCTCAATATCATTAAACTCAGGTTGACTCAGGATATTTGTTTTTCCACCAAAAAACATTTTTTCTTTACTAGAAACATGTAGATCTCTCTCTAACATCTCAAGCGCTTGCTCATAGTTCGTTACATGCTCTATAAAAATGTTACCGACTTCTCGTCGTAAGAAATGATGAATTTCAGTGAGGGGAACCCCTTGTAAACGCTCATTTAACACATTAACAACTTTCTCAATTTCTGCTGAGTCAAACCCTTCAGGTAAATGAATCATCTTGTTTTCAACATGACCAGTGTCTGTCACAATTACTGCTACCGCTGTCTTTTTGTCCAATGGAAGAATTTGAATCTTACGCAATTGGTTTTCATGCACCGCTGGTCCCAATACGATTGCAGTGTAATTGGTCATCTCTGAAAGAATTTTCGCAGACTTTTCAATCACTTTCTCTAATTCAAAAAGTCGCTCTTCAAAAATCGATTTCAGCTTTTGAACATCTTCTTGCTGCAACTTAACAGGTGCTAAGAGATGATCGACATAGTAACGGTAACCCTTTTCTGAAGGTACTCGCCCTGAAGATGTGTGAGTTTTCTCGATAAACCCAAGTTCCTCTAAGTCAGCCATCTCATTACGAATAGTTGCTGAACTATATGGAATACTTGGTTTCTTTGATAGACTTCGTGAACCAACGGGGCTTGCAGTTGAGATAAAGTCATCAATGATGATTTGTAAAATGCTAAGCTGTCTTTCTGATAGCATATGATCACCTTTTTGTTAGCACTCTCTATTGGTGAGTGCTAATAATAAATTTAATATAACTAGGTTTGCAACGAATGTCAATAGATTTGTGCAAAATTTTTTAGAAAATAATTGCGGAAACTCTATAGGAAAAATCTTCAATGACCTTGCTATGTTTTCTGGTTGCTTTTGATGCTGACTTTCCTTGCAATTAAAATAAGGATGCCAGGATTATTGCGAGCTCAGATTACTTATCCTGATTTGGAACATAAAAAGATGAGCATGCAGTACACTGCAACACTCATCTTATAACACGAATTAATTTACGTAATCAGCTTGAAAATAATGTATTTAAATAATATCTTTTCGCGAGAATTTTCTAACTGCTAGTAAGATAAAGCCCACCATGAATAATCCAATATAGAATTTCATCCAAATACTCGGTGGTGCGCCAGCACCTGAGAATGGGCCACCTGCACTGTTTGCAGCCAAATTGCTCAAGCCTGAACTTGGTAATAGTACCCGCTCTAGACTTGTATAGATCGTTTGGAATGGTGAAACTAGGCTGATCAAGATACCGGTACTTGAAACATAAATATTGTTAATAAAGTTCCCGATCATCTCAACCATTCCGCCAACAAATCCCATGATATAGATAAATATCATTAGGATACCATTTGGAACAGTTTTTAAAGAAACAGATCCATAGATTGTTAAGCAAAGCAGTGCAATAGGAACCAGAATATAAAGAAACCATCCTAGAATTAATTGACCAAAGGTCAATGATTCAAAGGTATCTAGCCCTAATATCAATCCGATCAAGAGTAGCAATACATATAGAGTTGTTGCATAAATGGTTGTTAGAATTGAAAGCCCTGCAAATTTCCCGAGAATGTATTCCCAACGGTGAATTGGTCGAGCTAGGATACCATGAATCATTCCTGACTCTAGTTCCGCTGAGATTGTTCCTGAGCCTAGCATAATGGTCAAGAGTGCCATTAGCATGGCAGAGAATTGAAAACCTACTTGCGATATCATTCTCATAGCAAAAGGTCGAAATTGATCTGCATCCATCCCGTGTGTAGTCGTTGAGTTCTGAAAGTAATAGACCATTACAGCCCATAGTATTAAATACAAAGCTGAGACGACTCCCATAATGATGAACGTCTTCTTGCGAACTGCTTCATTAAGTGTAGAATTTAATATTGCTACGATGGTAATTCCTCCCCTCCAACAATTTGCATGAACACACTTTCAAGCGTCTCTCGATGCGGTGTGAGTTCGTAGAGGGTGACGCCACTTGACACAAGAAACGAGGCGATTTCTGGAACCTCATCGTAATCGTTTAGACGGACCATGAAACTACCATTTGCAAGCTCTTGCAAGGAATCATACTTTTGTTGCAATTTTGCAAATATTTCATTCTCTAGTCCACTAGCTCGTATTGTCAGTGTTAGTTTCTGTGATAACAATTCTTCGGTTGAAGCTGATCTAGCTACTTTCCCCTTCTTGATGATTGTGATCTGATCACAAACTGATTCAACTTCGCCGAGGAGGTGGCTATTCAAAAATACTGTTGTTCCTTCTTCACGAAGCTTAATGATGATATCACGCACATCTTTTCGACCAATTGGGTCAAGGGCAGAAGTTGGCTCATCTAGAAATAGAAGTTTGGGGCTAGGCAACAACGCACAGGCTAAGCCAATACGTTGCTGCATACCCTTACTATAAGAACCTACTCTATATTTTTCTTGGCCTTCTAAGCCAACAAGCTTTAATACTGAAGTGATTCTATCTGTACAATTATTCATACGAATAAGTTGAGCGTGGAATCTCAATAAATCAATGCCTGTCATCCAGTCTTGATAACGGAATAACTCTGGCAAATACCCCATCTTTTCTCTTACAGACACATTTCCAAGCGGCTTTCCGAGCACACTGCCCTTTCCCGAAGTTGGAAATATTAAGCCTGTCAGCATTTTGATACAGGTGCTTTTTCCAGCGCCATTCGGTCCAAGAAAGCCATAAACTTGACCTTCTTTAACAGAAATATTTATTTGATCACAAGCAGTCTTATTTCCATATATCTTCGTAAGACCTTCTGTCTCAATGATCATTAATGAACACTCCTAGCAATTTCAGAAAGCTCTGTATCCGTTTTGTCTCCAACCAATCCATAAATGACGCCATCTTTAGTCCAAATCAACACAGATGCATTTTCCATATTCGGCATGTCTTTAATCATTTGCTCATGTTTGGCTTGGAATTTAGCTAATTCTGCACGTTCTGCATCAGTTAATTCAGCTTCATGTTTTGCTTTCAGCTCTTCCATTTTTGCTGTATCATGCGTTTGCTCTTTATTTTTCATCTCAGCTGGAATATTTGTGTTTGTGAAATTCTTCAAATCAGACATTGTGTAGATATAACCCATTCTTCCACCAAGGTCAACTTCTCTACCAACACCCACTAATACTGGCAAGTATACATCACTTGAGTCGATATCAATTTCAGCTAGCTGTGTGCGAATATTTGTTGGAATCAGTGGTGAATTGACAACAAGGTTATGGATTTCTTTCTTAGCATTTTCAGGCGCTTGTAATGCCGGTTTTTGTGTTGCAAAGAACAATAAATCATCATATTTTGCAACTACACTACCTGGAACCTGTACAGACATTTCAACTTTGTTTAGATCACTTGATAGTGGCTTGCTTTTGAGTAGCTTCAACACATCATTGATCGGATCAACATTAAGTGAGAACTTAATTTCAAAAGGATCAACAGCTGAGAGCACAGGCTTTTGCGATTCTAATTCCTGTGGTAATCTCAATTTAAATGCCTTAAAATCCTTTGCTGATTCTAGCTGCTTCACTTCTGGCTTATCCTTAGTAATTAGGTTTACAAACTCAGAATGTGGTGCTTCTGCCTTCACACCATTCGCATGTGCATCTTGATGCTTGGCGATAAGGTCAGCATTTTCAGTTTCCAAGGTTTTGAGTGTATTCATTGCCTCTTGCATATCAGTCACTGTGATTTTGACGGTTTTCACATCACTAACTCGGAAAACATTCAACACATCTAATGCAAAAGAACGCACTGGTTGAACAAATATCATAACTGCGACAATTAGAAAAGCTGGTAATATAAACTTCAATTTCTTTTTCATAATAAATCCCTCCATTTTAAATTCATTGTAAATAATCATTTTGTCCTCAATATGACCTTACAATTGTTTCTTAGCTAATTTTACAATAAAAGACGTTCCGACACCAATTTTGCTACTACATTGTATACTTCCATTGCACATTTCAACAATTTTCTGGACAATGGCAAGTCCTAATCCATTTCCCTCCTTCTCATGTGAGGTATCCGATTGATAGAATTTTTCGAATATCCTTTGTTGACTTTCTTCATCAATCCCAACACCGTAATCTTTAACTTCAACAATGATTTCTTCATCTGTCTGAATTGCCGAAATAGAAATCAATCCACTTTCATGCGAGAACTTGATGGCGTTCTCGATTAAGTTAACCCAAATTTGCTGTACCAATGCCTCGGCACCCTTGTAGTTGATCACTTCTAAATCTAAATCAAATGACAACTGCTTCTTCGACCACTGATCTTCAAGTAGTACAACTGTTTTGCGAATCTGTTCATCCAATGAAAACTTTGTGGCTTTTTCAGGAATTATCTGATGGTCTAACTTAGAAATTTTCAGCATGTTTGTGCTTAACCGACTAAGTCGCTTTGATTCTTCAATGATAATATTCGTGTACTGTTCAAACTGTTCAGCTGACAAGCTTTTATCTTGTAACATTTCCGCAAACCCTTGTATAGATGCAATTGGTGTCTTAAATTCATGCGAAACATTACTGATGAAATCTTTTCTAAGATACTCCATGTTCATCAGTTCATCTGTCATTTTGTTGAAATTCACTGCTAATGTGCCAATTTCATCTTTGCCCTTGACTTCCACTTTAACAGAGAAGTTTCCTTTTGCTACCTCGTTTGCAGCTTCGCTAATTTGAATAACCGGCTTCGAAATCCGCCTCAAAGCCAAGTATAGCAACAAGCTCCCAAACGCTAAGCAGATCAGTAATGAAAATAATGTCAAAAAGCTCATTGCTTTATGCGTTTCCAAAACGGTTAAATCATCTCGTTTATAAAAAGCTAAGAAAACAACCGACATAATTGCAAAGGAAATCAAACAAGAAAGTAACAAAATCCCGATTGCTGCAATAGTCCCCTTTGCACGGATTGAATGTGAGAATTTCTTATTCATAGTATTTCTCCGCCTTATACCCTAATCCCCGGATGGTAATGATTTTAAACTCGAGTCGGTCGTCAAATTTTTTGCGTAATTTCTTGATGTGACTATCGACAGTTCGTTCATCAACATCAGTATCTAGTCCCCAGATCTCATCCATTAGTTGCTGCCTTGTGAAAATTTGTTTTGGATAACTCAACAACTTAAATAACAATAAGAATTCCTTCTTTGGTAATTCTACATACAAGTCTGGTGCTGTCACACTAAGTTCATCGTAATCTAATATGACTTCACCCATCGTAATTCGGTGTTCATTCGTAATTTTGGCTCGCCTTAACAACGCTGCTACCCGTAGTAACATTTCGTTCATATCAATCGGCTTCACCATGTAATCATCTGTTCCCAAACGAAACCCTTTTTCCTTATCCTCAAAGCTTTCCTTTGCAGTGACGACTAAGATGGGCATATCATAATGGGCAGCACGTAGACTTTCAATCAGCTCAAATCCATCCATCTTTGGCATCATAATATCACTGATAATTAAATCCACCTGTTGTGAATCTAGTAACTCTAGTGCCTCGTGACCATTATCCGCTTGAATGACTTGATAGCCTGCCCTCTCTAATCGAGCAGTTATCAATGTTTGAATATTCTTGTTATCTTCTACAATCAATATTTGAAACATTACAACATCTCCTTTAGAAGTGTAATGAAAGAATGATGAAAACCTTTACATGATCTAAGCATAACCCAAAACAACCGACATCTGTAGTAAGCACCGATCATTTTTTTTAAAAGTTGACGCTCGGACTTCAGAAAGTACTATTTATCTCAATTTGCAAACGATTATTAATATTTTCAGCATAAAGTAGAATTATGACCTAAGTTTGACCAAATGATCCTATTTGTTGTTAGAAATGCAACTTAAAACTCCCGATAAAATTTTCAAAGACGAGAATAATTTGCGAAGGATAGCGTGACTATCCCGGGAATTATGACGAAGTATCCGGGAATCTTAGCGAGTTCTAAATTGCATTTCTAACTGCAATTTCGTTCGCATTGGCTGCTTAATAGGGACTTGCCTAGCTTCCCATTAAAATAGAAAATGATTTGATTAAGCTTCTTAAAGCAGATGCTTTTGAATTATAAAATATTCGAATCAAGAATTCCGCTCGAAAGAAAAAAATAAAACCAGATCCACCACAGATCTGGTTATTGAAATAATCTAGGAAAATGCTTTGTAATTCCCTTTGTAAAGTGGTCAGCCATTCCTAAAGCTTGTTGCTCAATTTTATCAAATTCAGAAATATCTGCTTGATAATTCTTGGCAAGTCGATAAGCCACTTCTTGCTTTGTTAGATCAAGATGTTGATATAACATTTTTCGCATCATTTCTTTTGCAAAGAATGGATTGATCGCATTAAAAGCTGATGCCATCTCGTCTGCATTAACATACCAGCGTCTATCTAGCTCTTGAGCAGCCACTGGGTTATTGGTTTTTAATGCATGAATTAGTTGCGCACCTATAGCTAGATGCTCAGTTAATAGGGCAGTCAGTTTCTTAGCCACTTCTCCCCCATAATACCTACCAAACAATTTGGCAATATCAGATGGGTTTTGCATCAATCGCTTTGTAACTGCCTCCTCATCGTGAAGACCTTCGATAATGCTAACAATAAGCAAGCGAGTCCAAAATACATGTTGCTCCCATAGCGATCGCATTTCATTGTTCAAGTCCAATTTCGCAGGGCTGATTTTACTTGGTTTCAATAATGGACGATACTGATAAGCATGAGAATCATCGTTCTGAGTAGGAAATTGTGAGTAGGGAATCTCATATCTGTCAAACATTTTGCTGCCCCCATCGTTTTTCTTAGTACCATCATTTTATGATAGAAACGGTGTTGGAGTGACGAGCAAAACCTCTTCAATGATGAAACTACATCCATCAGAAGGTAAAACGTAATGCTGAAAATCTAGAAATCCGTTCTAACTTGGTTATTTCAAAAACGCCTGAAAAACCTCGTTCCCAAGGAGTTTTCCTTTTTGTGTTAGTTTTACTCGCTGATCAGCTACTGTAAGTAATCCTTTTCTAACAAAGTCTTCAATTACAAGTGGGAATACCTGAAATACTGGTCGACCAAATGATTCTTGAAATTGTGGAATATCGATACCTTCTGTCTGCCTTAACCCAAGAAACATTTCCTCTTCCATCATTTCCAGTGGCAATATTATTTTCTTCGTTAGAATAGGTCTTTGCCCTCCGCTAATTGCGGTAAAGTATTTCTTTAAAACATGGTGATTTGCATAGCGTTCACGATTGATATAACCATGTGCACCCAAACCAAAGCCATAATATTCTTCATTTTGCCAATAAGTTTGATTATGCTTGCATTGTCGTCCAGGTTTGGCGAAGTTACTTATTTCATATTGCTTGAACCCGTTTACATCAAGTGTCTCCATAACTAATTCATACATTTCGGCTTCATCGTCTTCACTTGACTCCGTCATTTCGCCTTGATTGACTAATTGATAAAAGACTGTTTTTGGCTCAATGATTAATGAGTATGCGGAAATATGAGCTAAATCAAGTGAAATAGCCTTTTGCAAGTCATCTTTGACCTGTACAAGACTTTGACCTGGCAAAGCATAAATCAAATCAATGTTAATATTTTCAAACCCAGCTCGTCTTGCAATCTCGACGGCATTATGGACGTCAGCCTGTGAATGACTGCGACCAATTTTGGCTAGCAATCCTTCCTGAAAGGTTTGCACGCCTAAACTCAAACGATTAACACCAGCTTGATACAACACAGACAATTTGTCAGCTGTTACGTCATCTGGATTTGCTTCGACAGTGAATTCTGTATCCTTATCAAATTTAAAATACTTCCGTATCAGATTCATCAGCTTTTCTAACTGGTTTACTGTTAACGCACTTGGAGTTCCGCCTCCAATAAAAATCGTTTTTGCTTCTTTAGCACCGACGAGCTTAAATTCTTTCCCAAGTGCATCAAGGTATTGCCCAACTGGCTGATTGTCAATTAGAAACTTATTAAAATCACAATAATTACAAATCTGTCGACAAAACGGGATATGAATATAGATACTTTTTGAAATTTTAATCACCCTTTCAAACTATCAATAGATATATATTACTTGAAATGGTTTTTAAATGAAACAATTATATACAAATATTTCGGTTTATTTGTACCACTTCATTAATAAATCTCTAAAACCGGTCTTTTATTGGAAATTGTGGGTATTTAAACATCTAACGATGTCGCAATGATATAGTCCTTTATGAGTATTGGTTTTTTTCTAAACCGACAATCATCAATCCGAAAATTTAATTTTTTTCCTTCATTACAATTTCTTTGAGATTTCCAATTTCCTTCTCTAAATGTTTTAAGTAGTCGGCGATTGGATCTGGTAGGTCGTTGTGATTGAAGCTTTTCTCAACTCTTACACCTTCACGGACAACAATCTTTCCTGGAATACCGACAACTGTAGAATTTTCAGGTACATCCTTCAACACCACTGAGTTGGCTCCGATTTTCGCGTTTTCACCAACTGTGATTGAGCCTAGAACCTTTGCACCTGAAGCAATAAGCACATTACTATGAATAGTTGGGTGCCGCTTACCAGTTTCCTTCCCGGTTCCCCCAAGCGTAACATTTTGATAAATAGTAACATTGTCACCAATCTCACAGGTCTCACCAATGACTACACCAACTCCGTGATCAATGAACAAACATCGACCAATCTTCGCTCCTGGGTGAATCTCAATTAGTGTGAAGAAGCGACTTAATTGTGATATGACTCTCGCAATAAAGTAAAATTTTCTTATGTAAAAAAAATGTGCCCAACGATAGTGTACCACTGCGTGAAAACCTGAATAGGTTAAGAACACTTCCCAGAATGACCTCGCAGCAGGGTCCTGATCCATAATTGATTTGACATCTTCTCTTATTCTTTTAAACATATAATTGTACCTTTCTATATATATAGTTTTTGAAACTGGTGAATCCGAAACTGTCTATGAAAATATCGGCAACTGAAATCAAGTGGCTGCTACAGTAAGTCATAGCGACCCAAATAAAGTAAACAATTAGAAACAGTAATATGTTGTTTCAGCTCATCTCAGTTGAAGATGAGTTTCTTGAGGGTTTTCAGTAGGAGTTATTTTACTAAGCATGATTATTGTATCTTATCACAATCATTATCATTTGAAAACTTCCTATTTATGAAGTTTTTCTCAATTTATTATAATTTCATGATACGGAACTACATGCGATTTGACAATTCCAATTGCATTAGATTAGTTCAAAACATTGATTGTCATATCGATACCAATTTTATTAATTAGAATTTTGGTATTCGGGGTGAACAATCTCACAACTGCAAGTGCTGAGTGCTTTCCTTTTGACAGTGGTTTACTTAAGGTGATAGAACGCAGAACTTCGCTTGGATTAATAGCGTTTGATTGATAAATGCTTTCACCAGTCGACTTTAAATAGATTTCGACGACCTCAATAAATTTGTTTGTTGCAACGTTTTCTGCATTGAGAAAACCCTGTTTTGAACTGTTGACAAATGCCAAATCTGTGTTCATCCGCAAATGAAATTTCTCCAAATCTACTGTTTGGTTATTTTCGATTTCTTCCTCCATCGATGGGCTGCCTGCTTGCTGGAGTGGTTCAGGAGATTGATTTGGTGCATCAGCTAGTTCACCAATTTGAATCTGCTCAACACTTTGATCATTAGTATTGGCTTGATCTATTTTTTTTTGTTCCTCGAAGGATGGTTGGATCATTGTATATTCGAGATGAGTTTGCTTGCTTGCTGAATTGTCTTTGTGAATCAACATTATATACACTACAGATAACAAGCTGAATATACCAATAAAGACCCACGTATTAATGTACTTTGCCATTATTTGATCTGTTCTCCTTATCCGAATTAACTTCTAAATACCAATTGATGATATATGAATCCGTTTTTTTACCCTTTCTACTTTTAAAATTCAGTGGAAATTTTTCCGCTTCTACACCATTGAATGAACTTTTGATTTGCCAATCAGATGTTTCTTTTCCCAAAGAAAGCAACATTGCATCTTTACCATTTACTTCAAAGGATGTTTTTTTCTCAAATGATTCTTTCGGGTCGATTATTTTGTTTTCAGCAACCTTCGCAAAGGCAATTCGGTTAATACTTACTGGCGAAAGACCATAGTTATCAATATATACAGAGCTTGTCGTGGCTTTAATCGTTGTGCTTAATGGTAAAGCTATATCTAAAGTTTTTTGTTCAGTTATGCGAAAATCGATTGTTAATGGTGCTGAATCGTTAATGCCATCACTGGCAACAATGGTGATTGGAAGGCTGTCAGGATGTGTTGTAGTTAGCACCAATTTAGAACCTTCTAATTGGCAATCTATAATATCCGGATGTTCATTAGCAAGCTTGTATGTTAAGTTCGCATTTTCCGGATCACTGAAATACGGCGCAAGGTCAATTTCTTTCGAATGGGCAAGTAATAATTCTGGTGTTATTGTGCTTTGAGAAAGATTTGGAGGATAGTTTATCTGAAAGTGATGCAGCGTTTCATTTACATTCCCTACTTCATCAGTTGCCTTCATTGTTATAATATGTTCACCACTATCAGAGATTGGAGTGCCATTCTCATATGGTTGATTGTCCAATTCTATTTCAAATGAAGTAACTTTAATATCACTGGTTGCAGTAAACTCCGGTGAAAATGTTTGAGATAGAACTGCCACACCACTTGCCGGATCGCGTACAGTAGGTGGTTTACTTAGGAACGAAATCGTTGGTCCAGTATTGAAAATCATAATTGTCTTTTCTAATTCTTCAGACTTATTGCCTTTTTCATCTTCAGCCCATACTTTAAAGATATATTGTTTATTTTCCTCTGTTTTGGTGATTGTGATTTCCTTTGTTTCAAAAGTGTACAAATTTCCGTCAGATTGAAATGAGACAATATTTTTGTCTTGATAGTTTGGATAACCAACGATTGAATACTTTACAGTTATTTTCTCATCTTTATCAACATCTTTTACAGTACTTTTCATGTAAAATTGATTGAAATTTTCTTTGGAAGAAAGGATATCATGGTTAGTTTCCAAAGATTCTATCGTGGGTGCATGTCCCTTGAAATCAGGTTCCTGATAAGGATGATTTGTATCTAATTCAAAAATCGGGTTTTTCAAGCTAGTAGAAGAGTTAAATGATTTGATTCGAAAAAAGCTCAATTGATCAGTTCCCATCTTCTCTTTACCAGATGTTCGAGAAATTCGGACTGCATCAACGAAGTTTCCGATGGATGGATTTCCAGAAGCAGTACTAACGGACTGAAACCCAATTAATAGCTTGGTCATATTTTCTGGTACTGTGAATGTTCCTTCGTAACGATGCCAAGATTGATCAGTGCCAACCCGGGCAGCAAACAAGGGTTGATAATTCGCATCTGTTTCCTTAGAATTTTGAGCAAACAGCATGTCTCCTGTCCATTCTGTCGTTGCACCAAAGAAGTTCCCAATAATCACATTGATGACATCCTGACCCTTGGCTCTTGCACTGTGATAGAAGGAAAGCTTTAACTTCTCACCAGGTGTCACATTAAACACCTGATAGAGCATCGCTGAATGTGTTGCGTTTACTTCACAGAAATAACTGTCATCTATAGCGCTTTTCGCATCTTGCTTGGGCCCATTATTCGCTTGCCATATCTCCATAAGATGATCAGGCGAAGTAGTCCACCAACCATCAATTTGACTCTCTTTGAAATTTTGTGGCCACCCTTTAAATGTGATTCCAGTAGAGAAATGTCCATTAATTAATTCGGACTGATTACCTAATCCCTCGGCAAAACTACTTTGGAAAATAGGAACAGAAAACAAAGCAATTGAAATTACAACTAATTTGGCTAGATGACTTTTTATTTTTTTCATTATGTATTCACCTTTGTTAAGTTAATTAGTATTATCCATTGCTACAATTAAAATTATTCAAGATTTTTCTGTTTCTGATTTTGCATACGAAAACCTATTGAGCATAGAAAAAAAGCAATCATCACCCAATTCGACCGTCCCTCGAACTAGGTGGACTACTTTATAACAGCATGTATAATTTCTTATTCGCAAGTTGTTTCTGCCGCAAGTTTCTGTCTTTTATCCAAATTCAAGTTCTCTAATTAAGCTTTATTATTACGACATAAGCTTTCGAAAGATAAGCCCTTTAGCAAAATCGACATTCGAAAAAGAGTTTCTTTTGAAGAACTAGCGCCAATTCAATTTCTTCTATGGATTCTCTTGAAGGATCTTTCAATCTTTTTAATAAATCCGCTTTAATTATTTGGAAAGTTTTCTCTCTCCTTTTCTTCAACCTTTTCCTTCTTCTTCTTTTTCTTAGGTAAAGCAGTTATCGGTTCAAGTATAGCAATCACTTTTTTGCTAAGGCTACTATCATCAACATCCAAGACATAGTGCTCCTTACTTCCCACGTAAGGAAAACCAGTTGCTGCCTCTTTTAGTACATCTGAAAGGCAATCCAACTTCTTTACAAATACGGTGTTATCACACACCAATAGAATTGGCTTTCCATTTACATAAACCATATACTCCCCAAACATCTTTCTAGAACTTATTTCACCTGTTCCATGAATTTGTTCGCAAACAAACTCGATAAAATCTACTGTTGAAGCCATTATGTCACCCCATATTTTTTTGATTTACCAATAATAGCAATTTGCCCACAGAGAAAATAGTCGTTGCAACCGCTTCGTCGGAAAAGTTCTCTTATACAGCAATTGCTTTTTTCATCCAGATTCGGCACTGCCATAAACGATTCTTGTAGTGCGCACCAACAATATAGTTAACCGTCATGGAAAGCTTTTTGAAATCTGAACTGTCATCTTTTCCATACCACACATCTCCCCAAACTCAATTATCACTTCTTGAAAACTATTTCAGAAATTCATTGATTCTTCTAAATTAAAAGTAAAACAATATTTATCGGACAAAAAATGTCAACTCTGTTTGCCAGCCAGTGGTCTCCGCTACTTCTTAAGGACATACTTGCCCATAATTAATTGTTTTTCGACGGTATTCTCTTCTAATGAAAAATCCGGATCACAAATGAATCCATTTCTCTCAACAAGTGCAATTGATTTTCGATTATTAACAGCAGTTATCGCAATGATTTCGTTCAAAAGCATAATGTTGAAGCCGTAGTTGATGGCAGCTTGTAATGCCTCCTGCATCAATCCATTTCCTTGAAACGGTGGCAACAATACAAACCCAATTTCCGCAACAGCATTCTCAAGAGAAATGTTCCAGAGACAGACACTGCCGATATATTTTTGATTCGGATCATTTTTGAGTGACATTGCCCAAATGATCCACTCGTTTTTGATCACACCCTGATCTAATTTCTCAATGAGCTCAACGGCATCATCCAAATCCTTTAGCCTAGGCGAACTCAAGTAACGCCGCATTTCCTCATCATTGCGACTGATAAAAAACTCTGCTTTGTCATCTCGCGTTTGTCTTCTTAGAATTAGTCGTTCAGTTTCGATCGTTGGGAATGGAGTGAATTGGATTTGTTGCATCAGACTGCTCCTTTCAGGATGTACATCTATAAATTTATTGTATATGTACTAATTTTGCGAGTCAATGTTTACCAAAATTCTTAACACGGCGGCTATTAGCTCGGCATTATCCTAATTGCTATTAGAAAACAACTTCCGATAAAATTTTCAAAGATGAT
>JAVBKB010000109.1:0-5057 GCA_031554275.1 Caryophanales bacterium
AGACAATATTTTCACGGATGCGTCTTTAGCAGCATCTCCAAACGAAACGATGTAGCAGTCGACTGATTTACCAACTGGCAACTCAATCCCCTCTGCCTCAAGTGCCAAAAGCAACCGCTCAATGCCAAGTCCAAATCCGATCCCACTAGTAGGAGGTCCATCCAACTGTTCAACTAGTCCACTGTAGCGACCACCACCACATAATGTCGCATTGGCACCAAATCCTTTTGAATCGAACATGACTTCAAACACTGTATGATTATAGTAATCAAGTCCCCGCACCAAGCTAGCATCCACAACAGTACTGATATTCATATCAGTGAGATATTGTTGCACCTTATTAAAGTAAGTGGCAGATGGATCATTCAGATAATCCAAAATAGAGGGTGCTGAAGTCATTAGCGGATGCTCACGATCCACTTTACAATCTAGAATCCTAAGCGGATTTTGCTCAAGTCGCCGCTGGCAATCTGCACAAAATTCACTAATACTTGGCGCAAAATGTTTAATCAATGCATTACGATATTCCACGCGACTTTCCTGATCCCCTAAACTATTGATTGCCACACGTAAATTCCTTAATCCCAATTTCTCAAAAAAACCGACTGCAAGGCTGATGATTTCAGCATCGATCGCAGGATCATCACTCCCCAAAGCTTCTACACCAAATTGATGGTGCTGACGATAGCGACCTGCACCGGGCCTTTCATAACGGAAAATCTGCGCCAAATAGAATAACTTTACTGGTTGATTGACATAACCAAACATCTTGTTCTCGACATAAGAGCGAACAACTGGCGCTGTTCCTTCTGGGCGAAGTGTCATACTTCGATCACTTTTATCAAGGAATGTATACATCTCCTTTTGTACGATATCAGTGGAATCACCGACACCACGAACAAAAAGCTCCGTACTTTCAAACATTGGTGTGCGTATTTCTTCATACTGAAAGCGCTTACATAAATTTCTCGCAATCATTTCAACATATTGCCATTTCTCAGACTGACCAGGCAGAATGTCCTGGGTTCCTCTGGGGATTTGCACTGCCATCTTACTCCCTCTTTTCTGTTAAATTTTCCTGGATAGTGGTGATGTTCACGAACACTGCTTTCATCAAAAAAAGCCCCTTGCATTATGCAAGGGACGCGATGTCAATCCGTGGTACCACCCAAATTCAGAAACTAAACCTAGTTTCCTCTCGATCAGTTAACGCCTGAATACGCTTTTCTCTACTATGATCTTCATCAGTTCAAAAAAATCCTCCAGAGTGTCTTTTGAAAATATTTATGTAGAATGCTTTCACCCAAGGCATTCCTCTCTTTACACAAAGTGATTTTCTACTCATCTCTATCAGCAGTTTAAATTATTGTATCCATCGTAATCCGAATTCATCTAGATGTCAAGTTGAGAATCGGCTGATGGAAGAAGTTATGAAAGGAAACTTTTTTAGACAAAAGTTTCAGACAAAAGTTTCAGACAAAAGTTTCTCTTCCTTGGTATTTTCGCGCAGCTCGGAAAGATTTAATTCTTCTCTAACTGTTTTTTAAGCTTTCGCACATCGCCAACAGTAACACCATATTCTGCAGCCAATTCTACATTAGTATGCGTTGCTTCTCTCACAATAAAATCATGTAGGTCTACTCCAAACAGTGATTTGTTACTTGACTTAGCGGTTGCTTGTTCATTTGTTCTCATCTTATTCACCTTTTCAAGTAATTTCTTCACAATAGGATACCCAAATTCTTAATGATTATTTCAACCGCACTTATGCTTTGGTATTTTTTATAGTAAAATTATAGTAAGAATTGAGCAGGAGGTTTGAACTATGCATTTCACAGGATTTCACCCAATAGATTTTGAAACATTTACGATAGAGGGATTAGATGCAAGAATGGAAGCAATTCGGACAAATATACAACCAAAGTTTCATCAGATTAGTGATGACCTATTGGATGAAATGACGGTACTTTCTGAGCAGGAAATGTTTTTCCACTACGCCAAACACTTACGAAGAACTGTAAATCCTCCCAAGGATACATGGATGGCCTTCTGCGATAACAAGCGTGGTTACAAGCAGCATCCACACTTTCAAATTGGTTTGTACGATGATCGCGTTTTTGTCTGGCTTGCTTACCTCTACGAAATACCAAACAAAAGAAATATTGCAACCAAGCTAATTGAAAACCTTGCAAAGATAGACAAGCTCATTCCGAATAATTACTTTCTATCATTCGACCATTTGAAGAAGGATGCAGTAACCTATCAAACACTAAACAAGGATGATTTGAAGTCGCATTTAGAAAGTTTTCGTGACGTTAAGAAAACAGACCTCTTGATCGGAAAGCAGATTTCATTTACAGAACCTGTGCTACAAAAGCCTGAAGAATTTATTAAATTGGTGAGAGATACTTTTCAAACTTTGATGCCCATTTATAGAATGACACTTGTTTGAAATTCTATTCTACTTATTTAGGTTGCTCTACTTCGCAATTCTTAACACCAAACATCAGCAACAACTTTGTCTTTTGATTGCAACTAATTATCCATTGAACTATGATTAATTAAATTCGAACTTTATGAGGAGTGAGCAAATGAAAAAAACTGTACTCATTACTGGTGCATCTAGTGGCATCGGGAAGGATCTAGCCCATCTATTTGCCAAAGATGGCTATGATTTAGTACTCGCAGCACGAAGCGAAAACATATTACAGGTGCTAGCGACAGAAATGGAAAATAAATATGCCGTGAAGGCAATTGTTATTCCGATCGACCTATCGAAAACAAATGCTGCAGAGGACCTTTTTACTGCAATCCAAGAAAAAAACATTAGAATTTATGCACTTGTGAATAATGCTGGATTCGGGACATTTGGTGAGTTTGCGGAAACCTCTTTGCAGGAGGAAACAGACATGATTCTGGTGAATGTTCTTGCGTTAACACAATTAACGAAATTATTTTTACAAGAAATGAAGGCGCAAAACGAGGGACAAATTTTGAATATTGCGTCAGTTGCAGCATTTCAACCAGGCCCTTTAATGGCTGTCTACTATGCAACAAAAGCCTATGTACTATCGTTCACAGAGGCGCTTGCAAGTGAGCTAAAGGGTACTGGAATTGCGGTTAGTGCGCTTTGCCCAGGCCCAACGCAAACTGGGTTTGTTGACCGTGCTAAACTGCAGAATTCAAAAATATTCAGTGGTGAATTGAAGCTCGCTTCTTCAGAAAAGGTGGCTAGCATTGGATATGAAGGACTACAAAACGGAAAAATAATTGTTATTCCAGGATTCACGAATAAAGTCATCACAAAGTCCTACCGTTTCATGCCAAGAAAAGCATTAGCAGCAATCGTAAAGAAAATTCAAGCGAAGCGAAAATAACTAGCATCACTTGATTAATTCAATCATTTCCACAAACGGAGGTGTAGAAATGATTCTTGAAACAGAAAGATTATCCTTGAGAAAAATGAATCAAAATGATTTGACTGACCTTTCAGAAATCTTACAGGACGAATCGGTTATGTATGCGTATGAACACGCCTTTAGTGATATCGAAGTTCAGGAATGGCTCGACAATCAGCTCACACGATATCAAGAAGTTGGTTTTGGATTATGGGCTGCTATTGAAAAATCTACTGGTGAGTTTATTGGACAGGCAGGTTTAACAATGCAGGATGCCAATGGCAAGCAAGTGATTGAAATTGGTTACTTATTCAAAAAGAAATATTGGCACAAAGGATTTGCTACTGAAGCCGCAATCGCCTGTAAGAAATATGCTTTTGATAATCTAGACCAAGAAGAAGTCTATTCCATTATTAGAGACAATAACATCGCTTCTCAGAATGTTGCGACAAGAATCGGTATGACCGCAGTTGGTGGGTTTGTAAAGCATTATTACAATATTGATATGCCCCATATAATTTTTTCAGTTAGACGCTCTTAAAGCGCCGACAAAAATTCTATTTCTTATCTCTTAGGAATTGCTTTCCAAAATGATCGTCACTGGTCCATCATTAATCAAGCTAACTGCCATATCCGCACCAAATTCTCCTGTTTCAACAATTACGTCTTGTTGTCTGAGCAGTGAGTTAAACCGCTCATAAAGGGGATTAGCAAGTTCGGGTTTAGCAGCATCAACAAAACTTGGGCGTCGGCCCTTCTTGGTATCTCCATATAGTGTGAATTGCGAAATGGAAAGAACCTGTCCGCCAACGTCCTTCAAAGACAAATTCATCTTTCCATCGTCATCCTCAAAGACTCGGAGGTTAACAATTTTTTCGGCAAGGTAATGTGCTTCTTTCTCAGTATCCTCATGCGTTATCCCAACAAATAGCAATAGCCCTTTTGCAATTTCTCCAACAATCTTACCTTCTATTTCAACGGATGCTTTTTGAACCCTTTGTAAAACGACTCTCATCGGAAACTCCTTTTTCATAATATTTGTGTATATATGCTATTTCAATTTCAATGTCCGATAGCACAAATTAACCTACTACCCTGTGAACATCATAAATATCAGCGATCTGACTGATTTTGTTCAATAGTTTCTCCAAGCGGCTGATGTCACTGATTTTGAGGGACATATTGATGTAAACATTCTTGTTGCGATCTGCGCGACTATTGACAGACTCAATTGGTATTTTGCTTTCATTCACAACTGCCAAGATGTCAGCAAGTATCCCACTACGATCAAAACCTTCGATCTCTATTTCAACCACGTATTCGTTTGAGATGCTTTGTGCATCCCACTCTACTGTGATTATGCGATTTTCTTCACCTTCGCTGACAATATTTTGGCAGTCTGCGCGATGTACAGACACTCCGCGACCTTTAGTAATAAATCCAACTATTTCATCACCCGGGATCGGATTGCAACAACGCGAAAGTCTGATCAAGAGGTTATCAATACCTGGTACAACGACTCCTGAACTATGTCGCTTCAGCTGCCGATGAGGTTTCTTTTCAGTCAGAACCTCTTTGATCAGCTGCTCATTTTTCACAGGTTTCTTAATGCGATCGGCTAGTCTCGTTGCAACCTGGCTCGCATTCAAGCCACTATAA
>JAVBKB010000225.1:0-17318 GCA_031554275.1 Caryophanales bacterium
GCAATTATGTGATTCGCACCGAGCTCTTTGAGTAGCAGAGTAGTTTCTAAAGAGACACCAAAATTACTGCCGACAGCGACAACACATAAGTCAAAATTATCGACTCCAATAGAACGTAAGACTTCCTCTTTGGTGCTGTCACCAATATGAGCATTTGTAATATCCGGAAGCAAGGCATTGACATTCTCTTCAGAAACATCCATCACCATTACATCTTTACCCATTTCATTAAATTTCAAAGCCAAATGGCGACCGAATCGCCCCATACCAATTATTAGCACAGATTTCATAAAAATCATCCTATCATAATTTTCTCAACTGGTCGTTGGAGTGGAATATCTGGTGATGATCTTGCAAATATCATTGCCAAGGACATTACGCCCAGCCGACCAAAAAACATTAAGAATACAAGCAATATTTTCGAGGGGGAACTGAGAAAGGGTGTAATCCCAATCGACATACCAGCTGTTCCACTTGCGGAAAAAACCTCAAAGAAGATTTCTCTCACAGAAAACGTTTCCAAATATCCGATAATAATCATAGCAGTTAAGCTCACAAAAAAATATATAAAAAGTATGGCGCCAGCTTTCTTCAAGGCTGAATCTTCAATTCGTCTACTGAAAGCCGTAATATGCTGTTTATTTCTGATTGTAGCAATGGTTGACATGAAAATAATAAAGAAAGTAGTCGTTTTGATCCCACCAGCAGTTGAACCTGGTGATCCACCAATGAGCATGAGTGAAACGATTAACAAGATAGACGGCACAGTTAATGTTGTGATATCGACTGTGCTAAACCCTGCAGTTCTTGGCGAAACTGAATGAAATAATGACATCAATAAGGTTTCGCCAACACTTTTATCTAAAAAGGCATTTTGATGTTCCATAAAAAAGATCATGATAGTTGGCACAAGGATGAGAAATGCAGAAGTAGAAAGCACAACTTTTGTGTGCAACATATATTTCTTCCACTTCAAACCATGCACATAGATATCTGACCAAACGAGTGATCCAAGTCCACCAATTATAATCAATGCGATCACAACCAAATTGACATACAGATCATTTGAGTAATGTGACAGTGAAGAGAAGCTTGCAAAACGTCCCATTAAATCAAGACCGCAATTGCAGAAAGCTGAAATCGCATGAAAGATTGCATTATAGATCCCTGCTAGCAGTCCCATTTCAGGGCAAAATCGAAATGAAAGCAGCAGGGCACCGACCCCTTCACAAATGGCTGTTACGGAAAGCACTAACTTCATTAATCGGATGACGCCACCGATATGCTGGGTGTTCGATGCTTCTCGAATCAATATTCGTTGATTTATACCGATTTTCTTCTTGAGCAACAACATAAACAACGTGGCGATTGTCATAATGCCTAATCCACCAATTTGCATTAAGAAAAGGATAACGGTTTGTCCAAAAACAGACCAATAGTTATATGTATCATAGACAGTCAATCCAATTACACAGGAAGCTGAAGTTGAAGTGAACAAAGCATTGACGAGTGGCGTTGCAGTCTGATCTCTTGTAGCAATCGGTAAACTTAAAAATATAGTTCCCACCGCAATCAAAAGCGCAAAAGCTATTATCAAAACTTGAACATTTGTTAACCGAATTTTCCTCATACGTACTCTAAACTCCATTTTCTAACATAAATACTGATAACTACAGAAAAACATCTCTCGTTGAAAAATAGTTTGTCTTACAATAATAGTTTTTATCATTATGAAGTGCAATACAAAATAAATGGACAATCACAAAAATCGCGAAAATAAACCAAATAGTTTGATAGAAATGCGGTTTTTGCTAATAATCATACACTTCAAAAAAGAAAGACCTTATTTCAGATCTTTCAAAAGTTTTTATAATGCCTTTGCACTAATATCTGACCGATAGAACAGCCCTTCACATTGAATTTTTGCAAGTTCTCGATAAATTTCATCCTTTGCTTCATTCAACGATCCATTTTTACAAGCTATCAACAACACTCGTCCACCATTTGTAACAAATTGATCATTTTCTATCGCAGTTCCTGCGTGAAAGACAAGTGTAGATGATGAAAGTTTGTTTAATCCCGAGATGACATGCCCTTTCTCATAAGCCTCTGGGTAGCCATTTGCGGCCAGTACCACCCCTACAACAGCCTCCTCAGACCATTGTAATGTTACTGGTTCATGATTCAGTATTTTCGTCAGGACATCAAGCAAATCATTTTCAAGACGAGGTAGAACGACTTCAGTTTCCGGATCACCAAAGCGAGCATTGAACTCAATTACCTTTGGACCGTCATTCGTAAGGATTAAGCCAGCATACAGAATTCCTGTGAAAGAACGATTCTCTTCGACCATTGCGGCAGCAACAGGCTCTAGAATTGTTTTCACTGCCAGTTCAACTAATGCTTCTGCAATCTGTGGTACTGGAGAATAGGCACCCATTCCACCTGTATTTGGACCTGTATCACCATCAAAAGCTCGCTTATGGTCTTGTGCAATAACCATTGGGTAGACTGCAGAACCATTGACAAATGCCATTAGAGAGAATTCCTCTCCATCTAAGAACTCTTCGATTACAACCGTCTTCCCTGCATCACCGAATTTCACATCTGCCATCATTGATTGAATCGCAGCAAGCGCTTCTTCAACTGTCATTGCGACAACAACACCTTTTCCTGCTGCTAAACCATCCGCTTTGATCACAATCGGCGCACCAATTGTTTTAATATAATCCGTTGCCAATTGAACATCTGTGAACGTCTCATAGTGAGCAGTTGGAATTTGGTACTTCTTCAACAGATCTTTTGTAAAAACCTTACTGCCTTCAATGATTGCCGCTTCTGATCTTGGTCCAAATATTTGCAAGCCTGCATCTTGAAACTGCTCGACAATTCCTGCTGTAAGAGGTGTTTCTGGTCCAACAAACGTCAACCCAATTTGCTGTAGATTTGCGAATGCAATTAACGCTTCGAAATTCATTTCATCGATTGGAACTAATGTGGCAACATCCCGCATCCCAGCGTTTCCTGGTGCAACAAATACGGTATCAACTTGAGGTGATTGAGCAAACTTCCATGCAAGTGCATGTTCTCGACCACCACGACCTATGATAAGCACATCCATAATTCATCCTCCGTACTGAGAAAAATTTTTTCAACAAATTGTGAAACTGCAATATTCAATTAAACACGTTTTCAATTCGATCATCAATGTTTGAAATGTCTAACCGCTGTAAAGACCATTGCGATTCCATATTCATCTGCCTTCTTAATGGAGTCTGCATCTTTGACAGAGCCACCAGGCTGAATGATTGCTGTCACGCCAGCTTTTGCAGCTGCTTCTACAGTGTCATCCATTGGGAAGAAGGCATCTGATGCAAGTGCTGAACCGATTGCTTTCTCTCCTGCCTGATCGATAGCAATGTTTGCTGCACCTACCCGATTCATTTGTCCAGCACCGACACCAATAGTCATACCGTTCTTCGCTAAAACAATGGCGTTAGATTTCACATGCTTGACTACTTTCCAGCCAAGTTTCAGATCTTCCCACTCCTTTTCAGTGGGTTGTCGCTTGGTCGGGATAGTAATGGTCGCATCATCTAATGAATAGCTATCTTCTTCTTGAAGCAATAGTCCACCTTGTACGGAGGTTATAATTTTCCCAGCTGCTGACTTTGTCAAATCAACAGTTAACAAGCGAATGTTTTTCTTTTCTTGCAAAATTTTCAACGCATCCTCTGAAAATGAAGGTGCAATCACAATTTCCAAGAAGATTTCATGCAGCTTCTCAGCTGTTGCCTTGTCAACCTCACGATTGGTTGCAATGATTCCTCCAAATATTGAAACAGGGTCTGCTTGATAAGCTCGTGTGAATGCTTCAAATATATCCGTGCCTGTCCCAACACCACATGGGTTCATATGTTTGACAGCAACAACCGCCGGCTCATTGAACTCCTTGACAATTGCTAAAGCAGTATCAGCATCATTGATATTATTGAAAGAGAGCTCCTTGCCATGAAGCTGCTTGGCATAAGCAATTGATGAAGCTGTTGCCAACGGGTTTTTGTAGAATGTCGCCTTCTGATGCGGGTTTTCCCCATAACGTAAATCTTGCTGCTTTTCAAATGTGATTGTTAGCGATTCTGGATCTGCTTCGCCCACTTGCTTTGTTAAATACTCACCAATTAAGGCATCGTAAGCCGCAGTGTGACGGAAAACTTTTGCTGCCAAGCGGCGCTTTGTTTCAACTGAAACTGTTCCACTTGATGCCAATTCAGATAGAATCAAAGGATAATCCTTCGGATCAACTACAACGGTTACAAATTCATGGTTTTTGGCTGCAGACCGAATCATGGTCGGCCCACCAATATCAATATTTTCAATCGCTTCTTCGAATTGGACATCGTCCTTTGAAATTGTTTCTTTGAATGGATAAAGATTCACAACGACAAAATCAATCGGATCAATTGCTAATTCAGCAATTTGTTTCATATGACTCTCATTATCTCGCACCGCGAGTAAACCACCATGAATACTGGGGTGCAGTGTTTTGACACGACCGTCCATAATTTCTGGAAATCCAGTGACTTCTGAGATTCCAATAACGTCAAGCCCACTCTGTTGTAAAAGTGTTTTCGTGCCGCCTGTCGATATCACTTCAATCCCCAAATCAATTAAAGCCTTTGAAAATTCAATAATGCCATCCTTATTGGACACACTAATCAATGCGCGCTTTTTCATAATCGCTCCCCTTTAATCGATTCAAGTTTGTAATTATTTTTCAAATGTAAGTCACTATTTTCTTAGTAATAGTAAGTCTTGAATTGTATTGACATAAAGTAAGTGCTCAACCTGTTGGATTTTCAACTGCAGTGATTGTACAGTGTCCTCCGGAGAAATTGTAACAATTTCCTGAGCAATAATCTTTCCAGTATCCATGCCTGAATCGACATAATGAATCGTGACACCAGTAACTTTGACCCCATAATCAAGTGCCTGTCCCACTGCATTAATTCCTGGGAAGCTTGGCAAGAGTGATGGATGGATATTAATCATCTTGTCCTGATACACCCCTAGTAAAGTTGAACCAATCAAGCGCATGTAGCCTGCAAGCACAATTAAATCAATCTTCTTTTCATTCAGAACATGGAGGATTTCAGTCTCAAAATCCACCTTTGCCTTGTAGGTTTTCGGATCAAAACTGAATACCTCTATCCCATGCTTCTGCGAGCGAGCAATCGCACCTGCTTTTGGATTGTCAGAAACCAATAGACAAATCTCTGCTGATAACTCCCCTGCCTCAATGGCATCAATAATCGCTTGAAAGTTTGTGCCTGAACCTGATGCAAACACGGCAATTCTCTTCATACAGTGCCTCCTATCAATTCGACACCCGTACCAGTAACAGCGCGACCAATGATATAGGCTTTTTCACCTAATTTATCACAAGCATCCAATACTGTTTCTACATCCGCTTTGTCAACTGCCAACACCATGCCTATACCCATATTGAAAATATTAAACATGTCCTGTTGATTCAGCTTGCCAACCTCTTCAAGTAAATTAAATATTGGCAACACTGGCCAGCTACCCAAATCAATTTCGGCACCAATGCCAGCTGGTAACATACGCGGGATATTTTCTACAAAACCTCCACCAGTAATATGCGCCATTCCTTTAATTTGAACTTGCTTCAGTAAAGCAAGAACGGATTTCACATAGATGCGAGTCGGGCGCAATAGCTCTTCACCAAGTGGGCAATCAAGCTGACCATATGTTTGGTTTAAATCCAAGCCGCCGTCAGCAAGTAACGCCTTGCGCACTAGTGAGTACCCGTTGCTGTGAATACCGCTGGAACTAAGACCAATCAGAACATCTTCCGATTGAATATCCTGCCCAGTAATTATTTTCTTCTTATCAACAATCCCAACCGTAAATCCAGCTAAATCATATTCGTCTGCTTGATACATGCCTGGCATCTCAGCAGTTTCACCACCAATTAAGGCACAACCTGCTTCCTGACAACCTGTTGCAACCCCTTTGACAATTGCTTCAATTTGCTCAGCGGACGCTTTGCCACAGGCAATATAATCTAGAAAAAATAATGGCTCAGCGCCTTGAACAACGATGTCATTGACGCACATAGCAACTGCATCAATACCTATTGTGTCATGCTTATCCATCATAAATGCCAGCATTAACTTCGTGCCAACACCATCAGTGCCTGATACTAAGACAGGCTCTTTGCAGTTTGTTTTGGATAAATCAAACATCCCTCCAAATCCACCTAGTCCACTGAGTACCTCAGGACGAAGTGTTTTCTGCACATGTTTCTTCATGCGGGCAACTGCTTCGTAACCCTCTTCAATATCAACACCTGCTTGTTTATAAGGATTTGACATAATCAGACCTCCCTTCACCATCAATCATCTTTGATCAGCCAATCAATTTATTTCAACATTTTGCCTCGTTTGCTTTGTCATACACCGGTGTTGGGTATACCCCATCAAAGCAAGCACAACATTGTCCACAATTTGGTGAGTCATTCTCTCTCCCGATTGCTTTAATCAAGCCATCTTGACTCAAAAACTCGAGAGAATCTGCACCAATTTCTTGGCAGATTTCAGCCAAACTATATCTTGCAGCAATAAGCTCTTTTCGTGTAGAGAAATCAATCCCGTAGTAACAGGGATGTTCAATCGTTGGAGATGCAACACGCAAATGTACTTCGCTTGCGCCTACATCCCTTAACATTTGGACAATGTGGCGACTGGTTGTCCCTCTTACAATTGAATCATCAATTAGCACAACCCGCTTCCCTGCAACAATTCCTCGAACTGGTGATAGTTTCATTTTGACACCACGCTCGCGCAATTCCTGTGAGGGTTGGATAAAAGTTCTCCCGACATAGCGGTTCTTGATTAATCCCATTTCATAGGGAATATTGGACTCTTCAGCAAACCCAATTGCAGCTGACACACCTGAGTCAGGAACAGCAGTCACAATATCCGCATCAACAGGTGATTCCTTCGCCAAAATTTTTCCCATTCTTTTTCGAGCGGCATGTACATTCACATTGTCAATAATGCTATCAGGGCGAGAAAAATAAACATATTCCATCGAGCAAAACGAATGCGGTTCGTGCGGTGCAAATCTTTGAGATTCAACACCTGCATCCGAAATAATCAGCAATTCACCACGCTCAATATCTCGTTCAAAGGTTGCGCCAATAATATCAAATGCACATGACTCTGAAGCAATCACATATGCGTCACCTAATCTACCTAGCGATAAAGGGTGAAACCCTTTTGGGTCGAGTGCCACTAACATCTTCTTTTCAGTCATGACTAGTAAAGCATAAGCACCTTCCAAAACATTCAATGCCGTTTTCATTTGTTCAACAAGAAAATCATCCTTGGTATTATTTTTGATTAAATGTGCAAGCACCTCAGTATCTGATGTTGAATGAAAAATACTTCCGTTTTTCTCTAAATCTCGTTTGATCAAATCAGCATTCACGATATTTCCGTTGTGAGCCACTGCAAGTGAACCAGTGTGTGAACGAAATAAGAGTGGTTGCACATTCTCATATCCACCACCGCCGGCGGTTGAATAACGCACATGACCAATTGCAGCATTCCCAGTTAATTCACTGATCTTTGCTTCAGAGAAAACTTCGGTAACAAGACCCATGTTTTTGTGACAAGTTAGTTTCGTACCATCCTTCACAACCATGCCAGCACCCTCTTGACCACGGTGCTGAAGACTATGCAAACCATAATAGGTGATTTGGGCAGCGTCTGTATGACCCCATATCCCAAAAATACCACATTCCTCATTCAAACCTTTTATGTCAGCAAACACGGAATCGCTCCTTTCCAAGCAGCTTGCAGTTCCTTCACTGGCAGTTGAATAAGCGGATTCTTTGAAACGCGAATATTCAAGATCGCATCGTCAGTAACCATTCCAATTGCTTTCGCATGAACCTTTTCTTCAAAAGCATGTATGTTTTCTCTTTTTACCGAGAGGATAAATCGTGTTTGTGATTCAGCAAAGAGTTCCGCGACGGAATCTCCATGGAGAGTTATTTGTGCTCCCATGTTGGTAGTATCCATCAAGCATTCTGCAAGTGCCACAGCTACTCCACCCTCTGAAACATCATGAGCGGATTGGACTAAACCAGCTTGGATTGCAGTAAGAATTGCAGATTGGCAAGCTGCTTCCTTCGCTAAATCAATCGTTGGTGCTTTTCCTGAAATCCCACCATCAATGAGCTTTTGTAACTCACTGCCTCCGAACTCAGGCAGGGTTTCCCCAACTAGATAAATCATATCGCCATCCTGTTTAAACTGTTGTGTTGTCACATGGTTCAAATCGTGGACCAAGCCAACCATTCCAACAGTTGGAGTAGGATAAACCGCTTCACCACTACGCTCATTGTAAAGCGAAACATTGCCACCAATTACAGGTGTTTTAAGTGTTCTACATGCTTCACTCATGCCATCAACTGATTTCTCAATTTGCCAAAAAATTTCTGGTTTTTCAGGGTTTCCAAAGTTTAAGCAATCGGTTATAGCAAGTGGCTCACCACCAGAGCAGATAACATTTCGTGCCGCTTCAGCAACAGCGATTTTGCCACCAGTTTCAGGGTCTAAATAGATATAGCGCGAATTACAATCTGTTGTCATTGCGAGTGCCTTGTTAGTACCTCTAACGCGAACTACAGCTGCATCTGAACCAGGTGCCACGATCGTATTCGTTCTAACCTGATAATCATATTGTTGATAAACCCACTCTTTACTTGCAATTGTTGGTTGCTGTAAGAGCGCTAATAATGTTTGGTTATAATCTGATACTGCTGGTGTAACTTCCTTCATCTTTTGAAATTCAGCAAAATATGCTGGTTCTTTGGAAGGTTTATGATAGATTGGTGCTTCTTCTGCAAGTGCATCTGCAGGTACTTCTGCAACAATCTTTCCCTTGTGAATTAAGCGAAGCATCTTATCATCAGTAACTTTCCCGATTGCCACTGCATTCAGTTCATATTTCTTAAACAGCTCAACAATTTCAGGCTCTTGCCCTTTCTTCACGACAATGAGCATCCGTTCTTGTGATTCAGATAACATCATCTCGTATGGTGACATATTTGTTTCACGCTGCGGTACATCATCTAAACTCATTTCAATACCCATTCCCGCTTTACTTGCCATTTCAGCAGCTGAAGACGTTAATCCAGCAGCACCCATATCTTGAATGCCTACTAATGCTTCAGACTTCACTAATTCCAAACATGCCTCAAGAAGAAGTTTCTCCATGAACGGATCGCCAACTTGAACCGCAGGTCTTTTTTCGTCAGAAGCTTCAGTTAATTCTTCTGAAGCAAAGGTCGCTCCATGGATACCATCACGCCCAGTGGAAGCACCAACATACATGACAGTATTATCTACACCATGAGCCTGTCCTTTTTTGATATCTTCATGATTGATTAACCCAACACACATTGCGTTGACTAGGGGATTGCCTTCATAACAAGAATCAAACTGAATCTCCCCACCAACTGTCGGGATGCCAATACAGTTCCCATATCCCGCGATTCCAGCAACAACTTCTTCAAACAGATATTTCACACGCGGTGATTTCAATTCACCAAATCGTAGTGAATTCAAGATAGCAATTGGACGCGCGCCCATTGAAAACACATCGCGAATGATACCGCCAACACCTGTTGCAGCACCTTGATAGGGTTCAATTGCAGAAGGATGATTATGACTTTCCATCTTGAAAACGACTGCTTGGTTGTCTCCAATATCAACAATCCCTGCACCTTCACCAGGTCCTTGCAGAACGCGATCGCCTTCGGTCGGGAATTTTCTGAGGACTGGTTTGGAATTTTTATAGCTACAATGCTCTGACCACATCACTGAGAAAAGTCCCAGCTCCGTGTAATTAGGTAGGCGACCGAGGATACCTTTCACCATGCCAAATTCTTCATCAGTCAGACCCATTTCTTGATAGATTTGTTGACTTTCAATTTGCTCTGAAGTTGGTTCATGCATAAGCGACATTCGATTCCCTCCAGTTCAATAGAATTGATTTGAAAAGCTTCAATCCGTCATCACTACCCAATAATGCATCTGCGGCACGTTCTGGATGTGGCATCATGCCAAGCACATTTCCCTTTTCGTTAATAATCCCAGCAATGTCACTAAGACTTCCATTAGGATTATTTGTGTACTCGAAAACAATTTGCTGATTGTCTTTCAGTTTCTGCAATGTCATTTCATCACAATAATATTGTCCTTCGCCATGGGCAATCGGAATCTGAATTTTCTCACCTAAAGCATATTTTGTGGTGAAGATCGTTTGATTATTTGTAACTGTAAGTTCTATCGTCTTACAGATAAATTTAATATGGCTATTCCGCATTAAAGCTCCTGGCAAAAGCCCTGCTTCCACTAGTATTTGAAAACCATTGCAAACACCAAGAATTGGTTTCCCCGCTTCAGCTGCTTTTTTCACTGCTGGCATGATGTTTGAAAATCGTGCAATCGCACCACACCGCAGGTAATCACCATAAGAAAACCCACCTGGTAATAGGATCGCATCGTACTGATCTAAGTTTGTTTCATCATGCCATACGTATTCAACCTCTTCACCAAGTCCGTCCTTAATCGCATGATACATGTCAATATCACAATTTGAGCCTGGAAATACAATCACTGCAAACTTCACGCCTTGACCTCCTCCACCTCATAACGAAAGTCCTCAATAACGACGTTCGCTAGCAACTTCTCACACATTTCTTTGACTTGTGATTCGATATCTGTTGCCGTCTTACTGACTAGCAATTCAATATACTTACCAATTCGAACATCTTCAACGTTAGTGTAAGCAAGATGGTGCAAAGAATCTTTAACGGTGTTTCCTTGGGGATCAAGAACACTTTCCTTTAGCGTGATATATACCTTTACTTTATTCATGATTGTCCTCCCAATCGATCGAGTATAACCTGATATGCATCTGTTAAATTGCCTAGATCTCTTCTAAATACATCCTTATCAAGCTTCTGATTGGTATCCATATCCCATAAGCGGCAAGTATCAGGTGAGATCTCATCCGCCAGGATGATTTTCCCATTAGAAAGCATTCCGAATTCAAGTTTGAAATCCACTAACCGCACATTACATTTGGTGAAATGGACTCGTAGCACTTGATTAATCTTTAAAGCAAGCTCACGGATTTCTACCAGTTGCTCTGTGGTAGCAGCCTGTAGAAAGGCAATATGATCTTCCGTTACCAACGGATCACCTAACTCATCATTTTTGTAATAGAATTCAACCATTGGATTTGTGATTTCTGTGCCTTCCTCAAGCCCTAGTCGTTTGGCAAGACTACCCGCCATCACATTCCTGACAACAACTTCAAGTGGTATAATGGTAACTTTCTTCACTAGTTGCTCAGTTTCTGATATCTTTTTGATAAAATGATTTTCAATTCCATTCTTTTGGAGCAATTCGAATAGAAGACTTGTAATCTCATTGTTCAGGCGACCTTTACCACTGATTTCAGATTTCTTAATATTGTTAAAGGCAGTTGCACTATCCTTGTACATCACCCATAGAACGTCTTCTTCATCTGTTCGATAGATTTGTTTTGCTTTTCCCTCATAAAGTAAGTCTAACTTTTCCATGTTCCAGTCTCCTTCAACTTTAAATTCTGTGATTCTATAAAATAGGAATTCTGCCATATTTCGCAATACGACTACCGCATGCAAATATTGCTCTTCCCTATCTATCAAATTAAATAGGACACAATGGTTAATTATGTCCTATGGTTGACCTAATTAAGTCCGAGACGCTCAAATATCATATCCACCTGTTGTAAGTGATAAGCAGGATCAAAGCAATTATCAATCTCGGATTGTGTTAATTTACTTGTAAAATTCTGATCGGCTTCAATTAATTCTTTAAATGGAACTTGCGTTTCCCAAGATTCCATCGCCTTAGGCTGCACTAAGTCATATGCTTGTTCTCGAACCATTCCCTTTTCAATCAGCTTCAACAACACTTGTTGTGAATAGATTAGCCCAAAGGTTCTATTCATGTTACGTTTCATATTTTCAGGAAACACAGTCAGGTTCTTGACGATATTTCCAAAACGATTGAGCATATAGTTCAATGCAATTGTCGCATCTGGGATAATGACGCGCTCAGCAGAAGAATGCGAGATATCTCGTTCATGCCAAAGTGGCATATTTTCATACGCAGTCATCATATAGCCACGGATAACACGAGCTAACCCTACCATATTCTCAGATCCGATTGGGTTTCTCTTATGAGGCATAGCAGAAGAACCCTTTTGCCCTTTTGCAAAAAACTCTTCCACTTCCCTTGTCTCACTCTTTTGCAAGCCACGAATTTCTACTGCCATCTTCTCAATAGAAGTTGCAATAATTGCGAGCGCTGACATGTAATGTGCATGACGATCCCTTTGCAGCGTTTGAGTCGAAATAGGTGCTGCTTTAAGACCGAGTTTTTCACACACAAAAGTCTCAACAAACGGATTGACATTTGCATAAGTTCCCACAGCGCCCGATATTTTGCCATAAGCAACTCCAGCAGCAGCATCTTGAAAGCGCACTAAATTCCGTTTCATCTCTTCATACCAAAGCGCCAACTTTAGTCCAAATGTAGTTGGCTCAGCATGAACGCCATGGGTTCGACCCATCATCACTGTATTTTTGTGCTCGATTGCTTTATTTCTAATAATTTCGATAAAGTTCGTTAGGTCTTTCAAAAGGATATCGTTTGCCTGTTTCATCAAATAGGAAAGAGCAGTATCTACAACATCTGTTGAAGTTAGTCCATAATGCACCCATTTCCGTTCATCACCAAGTGACTCTGACACAGCACGCGTGAAAGCAACTACATCATGTCTTGTTTCCTCTTCAATTTGATAGATTCTATCGATATCAAATTTTGCATTACTACGAAGCTTCTGAACATCATCCTTTGGAATTTCACCAAGCGCTGACCATGCTTCACACGCTAATATTTCTACCTCAAGCCATGCTTGAAACTTATTCTCTTCGGTCCAAATTGCTCCCATTTCTGGTCGTGTATAACGACTAATCATTGTTTTTCCTCCAATAATTTCGACTCTGCTGCCCAAATTCCAAGCTTCTCAATTTTCTGAATGGCATCATTAGTTGTGCCAGTCATTACGTTGAGATGACCCATTTTTCTTTTATATTTTGCTTCCTTCTTACCGTATAAATGCAGTTTGCAATCATGAAAATGGTGAATATTTGCAAGCACTGACTCAAGATGTTGACCAAGAATGTTAACCATAACCACCTCTGAAAGTAGTCTGGTATTACCAAGCGGCCAGTTACAAACCGCGCGTATATGTTGTTCGAATTGCGAGGTTTCACAACCATTGATTGTGTAGTGACCTGAGTTATGTGGTCTCGGTGCTAGCTCATTGATATAAATATTACCATCAGCGGCAACAAACATTTCAACTGCCAGTGTTCCAATTAACCCAAGTGACTCTGCGAGCTGATGTGCATAAGAAATTGCTTTTTCACTGACAGGCGAATCAATTCGTGCGGGTACAATTGATAGATGTAGAATATTTGCAACATGAATATTTTCGCTAATCGGGAAAGTGGTGATTTCACCCATCCCGTTTCGAGAAACAATAACAGATACTTCTCTTTCAAATGGAACCCATTTTTCCAAAATGCATGGTTGCTGTCTAATTAAATCCGCTGCCTCAATGATATCAGCAGCACCATTGATAACTACCTGACCTTTACCATCATAGCCACCTGTTGTTGTTTTGAGGACACAAGGCAATGCAAAGGACGCAAGTCCTTTTTCTAATTCATCCAAATGCTCAATAGCCATGAAGGATGCAACTGGAAGCCCCAAATCTGCGATGGCTTTTTTCTCTGTCAATCTATTTTGCGTTAATGCGAGTAGCTTGCTTCCTTGAGGAAGATTTGCATTTTCTTCAAGCCACTGCAAGCAGGCATAATCAATATTTTCGAATTCATATGTGACGACATCACTTACTGCCGCAAGCTCCTTGATGGCAGCAAGATCATTGTAATCGGCAACAATTTCAATATCAGCAATTTGTGCACAAGGTGAATCAACTGTCGGCTCTAGAACAGCAATCCGATAACCCATCTCTTTTGCAGAGATAGCCATCATGCGCCCTAATTGTCCACCACCAATAATACCAATTACCTGACCTGGAAGGATTTGATTTATCATTATTCTAAAACACTTTCTAATACAGTATTTTTTGTTGCTTGACGCTTCTGCTCTAGTCGATTAGCAATATCCACATCGAAAGCACCCAACATTTCTGCTGCCAATATCCCAGCATTTGTTGCGCCTGCCACTCCAATTGCTACAGTCGCTACAGGAACTCCTGCAGGCATTTGCACAATTGATAGCAGTGAATCCAGTCCGGATAGTGCCTTTGACTGAATCGGAACGCCAATAACAGGTAATGTTGTTTTCGCGGCCACCATTCCTGGCAAATGGGCGGCTCCACCTGCTCCAGCAATGATTATCTTAATACCTCGTTCTCTTGCGGCTTCTGCATACTGAAACATATAATCAGGTGTACGATGCGCTGAAACCACCTGCTTTTCAAAGGGAATTTGCATCTCTTCTAGAATTGTGCAAACTGCTTTCATCGTTTCCCAATCAGACGTACTCCCCATGATGACACCAACTATTGGTTTTGTCATAATAACCTCCATTTTAATCCTGTTTCCTGTTAAAAACATAAAGTAGAAATGAGAGAAACTTTCTAGCTGCGCGAAAGGAAAGTCGAAGCATAACAGTGGTTTGTTGCTGAGCTAAAGCTCAGACAAACTGCGCTGTCCCTTCTGCGCACCTTCGCTAAAGCTTAGCAGAACGGTGCCGAGCGTGTGCAAGACTTGACTAACAAAGCAAGTTGGAATTTTCGCCATTTCCATTTTTAAATTTTTATCAGGAAACAGGATAAGTAGTAATAATGAAAATAAAAAAACAGCACAGTTGCTCCATGTTAGGAAAGCAATCTGCACTGTCAATTTGCAGGCTTATTACAGCATGCGTAGACAAAATAAAATCATCAAAAGAAACTAGGTATTTTGCTGACTGTCATACATAACATGAAGACAATCTCTGATGGCACTTAGTTTCTTACACATTGAAGTGTTGATTTCATCATGTCCTGATAGACAAACAAGATCATTAACTTTCCTCATAGTCCGATAATTTACGGTTATCAGGTAGAAACTTTAGGACCATATTTCCATTATTATATGAGGTATTGCACTATAATTCTTCAAAACTATCTTAACAATAATTTTAAATAAGTGTCAATGACTTCAACTAGTTTTTTGGCTTTTATCTTTTATAAAAATTTCGAATGAGTCCCATATTTTAAAAAAGGAACATATTAATTGTTCTATCGACAACGTTATTACAGAAAAACAGACGATTCCTTAGAGGCAAGCTGCCTAAGGATCGTCTGGCTTCTGTTTCCCCAATAAATCTCAGGGGCATTGTTTTCTAAAAAAAAATGTTTAGTTTTCCATACTATAGTTTGATGCTTCTTTAGTAATTTGCACATCATGAGGATGACTCTCTCGTAACCCAGCACTTGTGATTTTGACAAATTCCCCGTTTTCAATCAAATCCATAATCGTAGCTGTTCCACAGTAACCCATGCCAGCTCGCAATCCGCCAATCAATTGGTAAATGGTATCTTCAACGGGCCCTTTGTAGGCAACGCGTCCTTCAATTCCTTCTGGAACTAATTTCTTGGATGACTGCTGGAAATAGCGATCCTTGCTTCCTTGCTCCATTGCTGCAACTGATCCCATTCCTCGATATCCTTTGTAGGCACGACCTTGAAATAACTCAGTTTCACCAGGACTCTCATCACATCCAGCAAAGATACTTCCCATCATACAGACTTGTGCCCCTGCTGCAATCGCTTTTGTAAGATCACCAGAGTATTTGATCCCACCATCAGCGATTACTGGTATGCCATATGGCTTTGCTGCACTGGCACAATCAGCAATTGCCGTAATTTGTGGTACACCTATGCCAGCAATGATACGTGTTGTACAAATCGATCCAGGTCCAATCCCTACTTTAATTGCATCAGCACCTGCTTCTATCAATTCTTTTGTAGCTTCAGCTGTTGCCACATTTCCAGCAATCAATTGTAGGTATGGGAATTGCTCTTTAATCTTCTTTACGGTATCGATAACGCCTACTGAATGCCCATGTGCAGTATCAATTACAATCACATCAACTTTTGCCTTTACTAATGCTGTTATGCGATCAAATACATCAGCGGTATTGCCAACAGCCGCACCTACTAATAGCCTCCCGAAACGATCCTTAGCAGAGTTTGGATACTTAATAGCTTTCTCGATATCTTTAATCGTGATCAATCCAGTAAGTTGACCCTTTTGATCAACAAGCGGCAGTTTTTCAATTTTGTATTGCGTCAAAATTTCTTTCGCTTGCTCTAAATTCGTATCTTCAGGTGCAGTAATTAAATGTTCTTTCGTCATCACTTCGGAGATTTTCTTATTGTGGTTTGTTTCAAAGCGAATGTCACGATTCGTAATGATACCTACCAAACGCCCATTTTCCTCAACTGGTACGCCTGAAATATGATATTTACTCATCAGCTCTTTTGCTTCATACACCAAATGTTGTGGCGAAAGCGAGAATGGATCAGTAATAACACCATGTTCAGAACGTTTTGTTTTTCCAACTTCATCTGCCTGCACTTCTATAGGCATATTCTTGTGAATAATGCCAATACCGCCTTGACGTGCCATTGCGATAGCCATTCTCGACTCAGTGACAGTATCCATTCCCGCACTAATGATTGGAATATTCAACTTAATTTCTTTAGTCAAAAACGTTTCGACACTCACATCATGGGGTAATACCGCTGATTTTGCAGGAATAAGCAGCACATCATCGAAAGTCAAACCTTCCTTTATGAACTTAGACATCTCATTACCTCCAGATTATTATTCTGATTAGAATAGCAAATTTCTAGATTGAAAGTCAACAAGCGTTATTTAAAATGTATTTTTAAAATTAAAGAAAAGCTTCCTCCAAGATTCTCTATATGTGCTTTGTGTTTGAAAGAGAGGCTTTTCGTCTGAATAATTACTTGGTCTAATGTTGTTTGGTAAACTGCTATCGAATTTGATACAATGAATAAATCCTGTTGCATTTGGAATTGAATAGATTTAACCAATTAATATTAGGAGGCTTTACGTT
>JAVBKB010000086.1:0-16132 GCA_031554275.1 Caryophanales bacterium
AAAATCATTCTGGTGTTATGTTAGCAAATGGACATGCCTATAAGGATCCAAAGCTTGGTAGTGAAAATACTAACTTTGCATTATTGGTTTCACATACTTTCTCTGATCCATTTGATAAACCAAATGAATTTGCGATTGCAGTATCCAAACTTGCAAATGCACTTTCCAATGGTGGAATTATCGTACAAAAGTATGGCGATATCCAAAGAGGAAGAAGATCAACTGCCAAAAGAATTCGCGAAGGATTCCTAGAGCCATCAATGAAGGAAGCTGTTCCTGGAGACCTTGGCTTAGTTCTGCCTTATTATACTTTGAAAAGCTTAGTGGAAATGACCGAGGCATTAGATAAGGTGACACCAGGCATTTCCTCAGAACATACACTTTTCTATGGAGTTGAAGCAAAATTCTATTCTGCACGTCCTGTCTTAAATGAACAATTTGAAACTGAGATTTCAGGGCTATATGTTGGAGGAGACGGTGCAGGGATCACTCGAGGTTTAGCACAAGCAAGTGCCTGTGGTGTTTGGGCGGCAAGAGATATCATTAAAAGCATGCAATAATAAGTCAGCCGTCAAACGACACATACAATCTAAACAGAAATGCGCTATTCTACTACTCACTCAGATGCTATTGCATCAGACTGAGTAGTGTTTTTTCATCTATATTTAGGTAAAAGTTGTTGCCTTCATTGAATAAGTTTATTAAAGGTTTGAGGGTTTTATCAAAATGAATAGAGGGATTATAATGATACTTCCTAATTATTTATCTGCGGGCGATGAAATACGGGTCATTGCACCTTCTCGAAGTTTAGCAATCATTAAAGCAGAGAATATTTCAATTGCACAATCAAGGCTTGAGAAACTTGGCTTCAAAGTCACTTATGGGAAACATACCTCTACCCATGATGAATTCTTCTCGTCTAGTGTGGAGGATCGAATCGCAGATATCATCGATGCCCTTACAGATAAAAATGTGAAGGCGATTTTTACAGCAATTGGCGGTTTCAATGCCAATCAATTGTTGAAGGAATTCCCATTTGATTTAGTTGCAGAACATCCGAAAATATGGCTGGGATATAGTGATATTACTGCATTAACCTTGTCGATTCATGCGAAAACAGGGTTAGTCACTTATAGTGGGCCACATTTTTCATCGTTTGGCATGAAATACGGATTTGATTACACAATGGAATATTTCAAGAAGGCAATCATGTCGCCTTTGCCTTTCGAAATTCATGCAGCAGAAACTTGGAGTGATGATCCATGGTATATGGATCAAGAAATGAGAACCTATCACCCTCAAAATGGATTTAGAATTGTACAAGAGGGATGTGCCGAGGGAAAGCTTCTCTGCGGTAATTTGTCAACTTGGAATTTGCTTCAAGGCACTGAATGGATGCCGGATTTGTCTAACAGCATATTGGTTGTTGAGGATGATTTCGAGTCCCATCCCAGTATTTTCGACAGAATGTTAACTTCGTTATTGCATCAACCAAATGCCAATTTGATTAGAGGATTGGTAGTTGGGCGTTTCCAAGAAGCATCTCAAATGACAAATTACGCATTAGATATTATACTAAAAAGTAAGAAAGAACTTGCGAATCTGCCAATTATCGCTGATTTTCACTATAGTCATACATTTCCATTGGCAACTTTACCTATCGGTCGACAACTTTCTCTAAAAGCAAAAGAAAATAAAGTCGATTTATATATCAAATAATTGATTTTTTGGAAATTGTTTAATATAATCAATTTATTAATAAGTTGGAAATTGCGTTAATTAACCAAAAAGGTTTTGTTTGTTTCTGTTGCTTTATTTTAGAAATTATTAGGAGTAAATTATTGTGAAGCCTTTTTATCGGTACTTAATGACTTATCGTCATGAAATCACTCAAAGTGAAAAATCAATGTTTGCAGAGCATGTCTTTCTTGATTCATCTTTTCCAAAGCATTCATCGGATTATCATGAAATCAGTTCTTATCTTGAAATGAATGCTAGTTATATGCTCGATATGAGTTTGTTTGATGAAGTTTGGCACCATTACACCGAAGTAGTTCTAAGATGAAAGAGGTGTTTGCAATTCGTGAAAAACCTTGCAATTAAAATCCTGTTAAATGAATTTTTAATTAGGATGATCCCAATCTCAGTGCTAATAGTTCTCTTTCTTCAAGTAGGGCAAGCAAATTTTCAAGATAATTTATTTTTCTATGTTTTTTTTCTAATTATCATTTTCAGTATCTTTTCATTGATTTCAATCTTTCTTAATGTAAGTTTGGTATTAAATCCAATCAAAGGGATGGTAAATGCGATGAGTCATTATCAATTGCATAATCAATACAAACCGTTTTCAGGTAGAACATTTAGCGAAGCAGAACAACTGCAAGCCGCGATTGTGAACTTGGTGAAAACGATTAAGCAACAAGACCTGGAATTGTTAAGGAGTAAGAAACTAAGAGCAATTGGGAAGATGGCTTTCACAGTTGCACACGAGATTAGAAATCCCCTTACAACGATTAGAGGATCTTTTCAGTTGTTGCAGGCAAAACCAAATGATACTGTGCTGTTTAATAAATTCGCACCAATAATTGTTTCTGAGCTAGACAGAATGAATGGAATTGTAGAAGATCTACTGAACTATTCAAGAGAGCATAAATTGTTGCTTAATTACTATAAATTGTCTGACATTGTTGAAGAGATCCTTTTGATGCAACAACAGCATTTTCAAGATCGAAATATTTTTATAAAAAATGAAATTTCAGATTGTCTTGTGTTTACAGATCGAAATAGAATTATTCAAGTGATTCTGAATATGGTCAGAAATTCCGCTGATGCGATAACGGATTCTGGTGAAATTGTTTTGCAGGAAATAGCTGGTACTGGTTACATAACACTGGCA
The DNA here is from genome assembly GCA_031554275.1 of Caryophanales bacterium. Classification (GTDB taxonomy): domain Bacteria; phylum Bacillota; class Bacilli; order JARBTR01; family JARBTR01; genus JAVBKB01. The sequence continues at coordinate 2,897 of JAVBKB010000086.1, forward strand.
ATCAAAGATACGGGTGTCGGTTTATCAAAAGAAGACCTTGAGAAGGTCGGAACTCCATTCTTTACAACCAAGAAATCTGGTACTGGGCTAGGGTTTGCAACTAGTATGAAGATCATGAATGAGCTAGGAGGCCGTCTCGATATTGAAAGTGAGCTTAGTAAAGGTACAACAGTGTTGATTAGAATTCCAACAGTCAATCAGTATGATGAAATGTTGCTTGGATAATATATTTGTTACAAACGGACCTTTCGATACGAAAGATTCCGTTTTTTTGTACATGTATATTGAAATCAGTAAATGTTCATCATTTATTGGGCGGAGCGATTTAAAAGCGAAAAATCTGCACGTTTACTAGTTTCCGTGCAATAAAATATTTTCCCTTGATTGACGCCTTATTTTCAACAGACTATACTTATTGAGAAAAAATATATCTATTAAGGAAGCAAATATGACGATTAAAGAAATCGAAAAACAGATTCAGCCAATTCTTCAAGGGGTAGCTGAAACGGTTTATGCTAACACTGAAAAAGTGTTGAAAGCGTTTCAGAAATATCGAGTGAGTGACACTCATTTTCAACTGTCAACAGGTTATGGCTATGATGATGCTGGGAGAAGTACATTAGAGAAGGTCTATGCGGAAATCTTTCATGCTGAAGCAAGCCTTGTTAGACCACAAATCATTTCTGGAACTCATGCCATTTCAACTTGTTTATTTGGTGTACTCCGTCCTGGAGATGAGCTTCTTTATATTACTGGAAAGCCGTATGATACTCTTGAAGAGATTGTAGGGAAGAGCGGTAATGGGATTGGATCGCTAAAGGAATTCAATATAAGTTTTCAAGAAATCGCTTTAAAGGACGACAAAATCGATTTTGTAGCAGTTGCCCAGGCAATCCATGAAAACACCAAAATGATTGGTATACAACGCTCAAGGGGTTATGATAACCGTCCTTCGTTTTCGATTGATGACATTGCTGAAATGATTCGTTTTGTAAAAGAGATTAAGCCAGAAGTGGTTGTTTTTGTAGACAATTGTTATGGCGAATTTGTTGAAGAGAAAGAGCCAACTGAAGTTGGTGCGGATCTAGTTGCGGGCTCACTCATTAAAAACCCAGGTGGGGGATTAGTGAAGACTGGGGGCTACATCGCTGGGAGAGCAGATTTGGTCGAGCGTTGTGCATACCGGCTGACTTCGCCCGGGATCGGTGCCGAAGCAGGCGCATCACTCTATAGTTTGCTTGAGATGTATCAAGGACTATTCATGGCTCCTCATGTTGTTGGCGAAGCACTGAAGGGAGCGGTTTTCACAGCAGCGTTACTGGAGAAGAATGGGTTTGGGACGACTCCAAGCTGGAATGCAAAGCGAACCGACTTGGTTCAGGCAGTTCATTTCGCTGATCGTGATAAAATGATCACTTTCTGTCAGCAAATTCAGTTTTCTTCACCAGTGAATTCACATGTAACGCCTTATCCTGCGTACATGCCAGGTTATCAAGATGACGTTATTATGGCAGCTGGTACTTTCATTCAAGGAGCAAGCATCGAACTGACTGCCGATGGGCCTTTACGTGCCCCCTATACAGCATTTGTACAGGGTGGACTGACCTTTGAACATGTGAAAATCGCAGTTACAACTGCCTTGCAGCATATATTAGAGCAAGAATAGTTTATTCCATATTAATATAAATCAACGAGACATGAATATATTTCATGTCTCGTTTCATTTTTAGACTTGAAATTGAAAAAATCTAGTAAACTGATGATGTTGTCCAATCCGATTTCAAAAAAATTCATAGAATAATGACAGCTTCGTACTGAAGATGTTTCGTACCCGATCAACATTGAAAAGTCGTTTCTTCGTTCGAGGTAATTTCAATATGAAAGGGGGAAAAAATATGTGTGAAAGCAAATTGCTAGGCAATTCATTTTGTCCTCCGCGACCAGTTGTTGATGAAGATGTGCTTCGGACTTTTGAAAACTGCGTACCGATCTCAGGGACATCAAATACTGTAGCGAATAGAATCTTCCAAGCAGTACCAAGTGTTAATGCAACAATTGCGGCTTCACTAGAAAGCACAAATGATGTGGGTTTTAACGTAATTATCACTAGAATTACTGGTGGTAACTTAAACTTCACAGTGCAGCCTGGAAGTAGTATCACATTTGTTGTTGAAGGCATACTCACCATTGATTTGTTCAGTCTATCTGGTACAACATATACTGGTATCTTTAGAGAACAAGTTAGTTACCATGTTCCAGTGTAAGCTATAATCACCTTTCTTCGGGAAGGTGATTTTTTGATGATTTATTGTGGTAAAATAATAGAATCGAAACAGTTACACGCTATTGGAGGTTGTGAATTATAAATGAATACAAAGACTTATTACTTTATTTTCGGTGGAGTTGCGATTGTTTTCATTCTTCTATACTTAATTTCTTTTATTAATCATAAGCAACACGCCTCAGAAGCTGATGCTATCGGGATGGATTCGTCTACAAATTCAGTTGACGAATCTAGTTTAGGAACGTTACAAGATATTATTCATGCCAAATATATTTCATTATTCTTAAAGGCAGTCGTTTTAACAATCCTTACGGGATTCGCGATTTATGCTACTTACTATTCATCAAATGATCTATTCGAAATACGCAAGGCGACTGGATTTGCCAAATACTTACCTTTGATTGCAATCGGTATCATTGGAGGATATGCTGTTTATTTCCTTTTTCTGATGACCAAGAAGATCTTCATTTATCAAAATGGAATCGAGATTAAATCACTTTTTAAACAAGAAAACTATCATTATGATGAAATAACATCGATGACATGGCGTATTCACAGACAATATCAAAGGCCAGGTCAATTTGACTTTCTTGTATACATTTTTGCAAAGTATCCTGCCTATACTATTTTGTTCAAGGGAAAAGTGCCACAAATATTGCGCGGAAATCAATATAGTAAGCTGGTAAAGAAATTAGATCATGTACGCTATGATTTGTTGCATTTGGAAACGCCAAATCCTGTTGATAATTTGATCGAACGATATTAGTGATTCTTACAAATAGTATCTGTTAATTTCTGTGGAGATGATTGAGATGACGGACTTTTCAATGATCAAAAAATTATATACTATCACAAAAGCGACTGGATTTAGTCATAAAGAAATACGTAGTATCCAATCAATTTTCGGAAACTTACCTCAAGTATTGATTGACTACTATTCTGAGCTGGGGAAAGACAAACGGCTGAATGATACTCAGGACAGTCTTATCATGCCTGATCAATTTCAACATTTCAAACATAATGACTACTTGATTTTTTACTGCGAAAATCAGCGAAGCTGTGTTTGGGGCATCCATAAAGATGATTTATCAAAACCTAACCCTCCAGTCTACATGAGTGAAAATGAAAAGGAGTGGAGCGTGGAAGCCGATAAACTTTCTGATTTCTTAACTGCAATGGCCTATTTACAAGCTGTATTTGCACTAGAATATTACCCAGAGACTTTCTATGAAATTGAGCAAGGAGATTTGCTTTATATTCGCACTCACTTTGCAAATAAGGGTGTTTCATTTAAACAGTGGACTTGCGGAATTGAGTTCTACGGAAATCATGATGACAGCATTATCATTGTGATGGGTGGCGGTCAACAGTTGACTTACTCAACTGATAATAAAGATCATTTTGAAGAGATGGACGTACTCCTCTCGAAACTTGGATCAGAAATGTAGTGATTGATAAAGTACGTACTGTAAGAAATCAAAGGAGGTTGCAAATGATGAAAATTGAGGAATACAAAGCAGAGATGGAAGCAGGAGATTGGTCTCCAGGTTGGGAAGCGATTGACAGTTGTTTTGAGAAGCTGTATGGAAATCAGGAACCCGTTCATTATGCTACAGAAATGATATCCCGGCCAATATTCGGGGGTAACGAATATTTGGATGGATATAGTTTTTTTCATTCTTCACATCAGGAAAAGCATTTGCACTTAGTGACATATGGCATGAGTCAATTGTATGCGGATATTGAGAAGTTTGGTAAGGATTATAGCAAGTGGGGCTACGAAATGACATTGCGACTTCTTGCTGAGAAACCTAGTGAGTGTGTTTGGGCAATGAATATGCTTGGTAACTTAGCACGCTATACCAATACAAAAGACAATGCATGGTTTGAAGTCAATCAGTTTGTTGTCGGAGATGGATCGTCAATTGAATTGGATTCTGATAGCAAAATAACATCATTGATTATTGTTGAAGATCCAGAATTGCCACCCATTCAAACAGTGCATGGCAGTTTGGAATTTCTACAAATGGTTGGTGTTACCTGGGATGAAATGAATGCTATTCGCCATGATCGAAAGAATTTGGAAATTATTATTGAGAATATGAAGAAAGAAAATCCGCTTATGATTACAGATATGAAACGCACCAAGAATTACTTAGAAGGCGCTGTATTAGCATAAATACAGGTGATTCAAGCTGTGTCGCGGTTGGACATTTTTTTACAAAAAGACTAAACACCTCTACCATTCACAAAGTCTTAATGTTAGAATAGCAAGTATATATTTTTTTAGATAGAGGTGGCAATCATTAAGCCAGTTAAAGCGATTCTTTGGTTAATATTCTTAAATATTGTTTGGGGATTTAGTTTCCCGTTTATGGACTACTTGTTAGATGAAATGTCGCCATTTGTTTTGATGTTTATTAGATACGGAATTTCGGCAATTATCATGATTTTTGTATTTATTAAACCAATTATGAAAACTTCCAAGAAGGATATGAATATTATCCTATTGATTTCAGTTTTCTCATTGTTGGGAATGTTCGCGCAAGTAATTGGTTTGGCGCATTCAAATTCAACAAATGCTGCCTTTATCACTAGTCTATCTGTTCTATGTCTACCGATTATTTTAAAGGTATTTGAGAAGACGATTCTTGGTAAGAAAATGATTATTGGAATTGTATTTGCTACTGTAGGAATCTCATTGATGACAATACAGGCAAATATGACATTCTCTAAGGGTGATGTTATTGTTTTCTTTGGTATGATCTGTTTCTCGTTTCTCTATTATACCTTAGGAAAGTACGGGAACCGCTTGGACGCAGGTGTGCTGGCAACTGTTGAGTTTGTAATAATTGCAGTTGTTAGTGCTCCGTTTGCAATAAATGATGGTTTTCATTTTGAACTTAATTTCAAGACAATTGCCTTCTTTGTTTTCTTAACACTCGTGTGCACAATTTTTGCTGGCATCATGCATAATTATATCCAGCATTATATTCCAACTGCAATTGTCGGAATCATCTTTTTGATTGAACCAATTTCTGCTTCAATTATGGCTTGGTTTATGGGGGATGAGATTTCTACACGCCAATTGTTTGGAGCCATAATTGTTGTAGCCAGCGTGGTATTTACAATGGAATTGGCAAAGGGAAAACAAGTCGATCATGGGGAATCGGTTTTTGAGAAATAAGATATGCAGCAGGAAGTTTATCAATATTGAGAACCATCACTTCATTTGGTGATGGTTCTTTCATTGTGTTCTTGATAAAATGTAACCGCTTTTGCGGTAATCCTGATTCCGCTTTAAGATAGCGAAGGAAATCCAATCTCTGTGGGGAACATAGTTTAGCTTATTTCGTTATCTTTATATGGAATCAGGATAAAAACTTCGTGATTGACATACCGGTATTCGTTCTATATAATAATGACATCCTGTCATATGACAGGGTGTCACATTAAGGAGGTTTACCATGCCCACGCCAACTTTTTTTAACTTATCCCAAGAAAAAAAAGAGAGATTATTGAAAGCTGCTAAAAAAGAGTTTGCGCATGCAACGTTTAAGGATGCCTCTATTAATAAGATTATTGCTGAAGCAGGGATTTCACGAGGGAGCTTCTACATGTATTTTGAAGACAAGAAAGACCTCCTATATTACTGCTTTAAGGAATATTCGCAATTCATCCACAAAAGAGTTTCTGAGGCGATAGAAAAGACTGAAGGAGACATTTTTTTAACTTACATTGAGTTATTCGATACAACTATTCATTACTGCATTTCCGAAAAGGATGAGATGGGTATGTTAATCAAAATGTTTTCAAGTCTAAGATCAAATCAAACCTCAAGTAATGATGAAATTGATATGCAGGATCTTTTTGATGATCATCGAAAGCAATCTCATTTAAATGTCATTCAGCAGTTAAATCGTAAGTACTTGAGATTGAAAAGCGATGAAGCTGTGGAGGATCTTTTAGCAATCCTTCGTTTTATCACCAAGCATTCAATTCGCCAAGCACTTTCGAATTTACCATCTCTGGACAAAGAAAGAAAACGTTTTCTTGGAAAGATTGAAATGATTCAGTTTGGCAGCGTGGAAAACACCTCAAAGTAATTTACCATGTGATTAAAAAGCAACTTAATTTATAGGAGATGGAAGAAATGAATGTGAAAGCAAAGAGCAAAGGGTTTGTAGGAATGTTAGCAATTCTGCTAGCAGGTATGATGGTAACCATGCTCAATCAATCAATTATTAATGTTGCTTTGCCGCAGATTATGAATCAGTTCAAAATTGACGCTTCAACTGCACAATGGCTTGCGACTGGATTTATGCTGGTCAGTGGTATTCTTGTTCCAATAAGCGCTTATCTTGTCCAGAAATTTAGCTACAGACAGCTTTTTATAACTGCAATGGCTTCTTTTTCTATCGGGTCGCTTGTCTGCGCAATGTCAGGAAATTTTGAAGTTATGATGATCGGAAGAGTACTTCAAGCAGTAGGTGGAGGAATTTTGATGCCCCTAAGCTTAAATATATTTATGGCAGCTTTTCCACCAGAAAAACGTGGTTCAGCAATGGGTTTTCTTGGACTTGGTATGATCCTCGCTCCAGCCATTGGTCCTACAGTTGGTGGTTATGTCATTGAAAATCATAGTTGGCACATCTTATTTGCTGCGATGGCTGTCATTGGAGCCGTAGTCCTAATCGTGTCATTGTTTTTCTTTACCTTTCAAAGTGAAAAGGGTAGTGCTAAACTAGATGTGAAGGGTGTAATTCTCTCTACAATTGGATTTGGTTCATTACTTTACGGAGTGAGCAATATCTCAAGTAAGGGTTGGGATTCTCCACATGTGTACGCTTTCTTAATCACTGCTGTTATTGCACTAACAATATTTGTTTTCTATGCAATCAGAAAGAAAAACCCACTTCTTGAAATGCGTGTTTTCAAGAACTTTAACTTTACTTACACATTGATCGTCAATATTATACTTCAGATCGCACTCTTTGGTGGTATGTTACTGCTACCGATCTATTTGCAACAAATCCGCGGATTTACACCGCTTGAAGCTGGATTGTTACTACTTCCAGGCTCATTGTTGATGGGTGTAATTGGTATCGTGACTGGCAAACTTTTTGATAAAGTAGGCATCCGCATTCTTGCCATCATTGGTATGTCAATTATGACAATTGTGACGTACTTCTTATCAAAGCTTTCAATGGAAACATCTTACACAACGATTATGATTCTGTATACAATTCGATCCATCGGAATGGCGTTTGTGATGATGCCAATTACAACAGCAGGGCTTGCAACAATCTCCCCTGCATTAATTGCACATGCTAATGCGCTTTCTAGTACTTTGCGCCAAGTAGCTGCATCGGTTGGAACAGCAATTCTAGTTGTAGTAATGACGAATCAGGCAAAAAGTTATATGATGGATTTAGGTACTAACGTTAAACCAGATTCACTTGCTCTTGCCACTGTTCATGGTATTGATGTCGCATTTCTTGTCGCTACATTCATAAGCGCCGCTGCTCTAGTGATGTCGTTTTTCTTCAAAAAGCCCAAACCTGTCGTGTATGATGTTGCAAATGATTCAGCACAAAAGAAGATTCTTTAACAAAACTAAGCAGAGGAGGAAATAACATGTACAAAAAAATTCTAGTCGCATTTGATGAATCAGAAATGGCTTCTCGAGCGCTTCAACATGCTGCGGAGCTTGCAAAGACAACAGATTGTGAAAAGCTGACAATCATTCATGTCGCTGTTCAAAGCCCTATCGTTCAAGAATATTTAGGGAGTGTAGATCTATTGACGCTCTTGGACAAGGAGAATGCAAAACTTCTGTCCAAAGTAGTTGACTACATGAAGTCAGAAAATATTCCCTATGATACTGAATCCTTTAGTGGGTTCGATGCAGGGCAAATTATTGCGAATTATGCAACCGATAATCAATATGATTTAGTTGTAATGGGTCGAACCGGAAAAGGATTCGTACAGGAGGCACTAATTGGAAGTGTCAGCATTAAAGTTCTCCGCTCAGCTAAATGTCCAGTACTAATCATTAAATAAATAATTCCGATGAATCCTTGCCAAAGATAGGGAGAAGATCAGAAAATATAAAAAAGGAATGAACTCTGAATTGTAGAGTGCATTCCTTTTTATTGCTGATTCCAGTAAATATAGTTGTTAAAGTTAAATTACATCCCATTAAGCTGTCTAGCTCACAGTGTGGTTAGCAAAAGGTACCGGATTTTCTCAAAGTCATAATAAGAATTGTTTTCGAAAAATGTGATAGCTGGTTGAGATGGATGAAAAAATGTAATTTTTCGGAGTGAAAACAAGATTTTTTTACTCTTAAATCTCTATGTTTTCGAGGTGCTAGCTTTATTTGGTATGCTCAGTTTCATCTGGACACCAATGTTTTTTGACTTTCGACAAAAACTCGAAATTTATTGGATAACCAGAACTTCCACCTATAATTGTATCATTTGAGCAATAAGGACAAATGGCTGTAACTTTTCCTTCATCAACCCATTCAACTATTTCGCTTGGATTGAAAATTCTAAGACAATCAAAACAACCACATATAACATCTTTCAGAAGATTTTCTTTATTACGTATTGAACAATTATGAGCATTTAGTATGTCACTTTGTGTAAAAATAGAATCACCTCAATTGCATTCAAACTCGCATTCAAATTTGCACTCTGCAAATTTTTTCTATGCAAACCAAACTATAAATATTCTGATTCTTATTTACTAAACATGAGACACCTCATTAAGACTAATAGTATTCGGAATCACTCCAATAATCACCAATGTTCGGGGAGCTGAATATCTTTAAGACGTTCAGGAGCTGGATAAGTTACACCAAAAGTTTCTACACGAACTGATTCAATAACTTCTGGAGAAACTGGTTCATGAAAAACTCGGTCTTCACAGAATTCGTAAGGAATATCTCTAACTGGAACGTTTCCTAACCGCACGATTTCATCCAAGCCTTCAATTATTTTCCCGAAAAAAGGATATGCACCGTCTAAGTATTCATGCAATGCAAGTGGGAAGAAGAATTCACCACCAGAAATGGGGCCATCATATCCACCCATTGCAACTGCACCCAAGTCGGGTTTGATCCGCTGCTCTTTGCTTACATATTCTGCTTCATTGGCGATTAGATACTTACACTGATCTCGTCCGAAAGCATGAGTACTTGCATCCACAACAAAACCTGGTTCTACTCGTGAAATGGAGTGGTTATCAAATTGCTGCGTATTCGCTAAATGAATGAAACTGTTCACCGTATTTGGCGCACATTCTGGAAAAAGTTCAAATACAATCTTTTTTCCGTTAACCATAGTCAATGTTGCTACAGGATTTTTTTTCATAAGTTTACCCCTTCAATTTGAGTTATTGTATACAGATCATTCTAACGAAATATTCAAAATGAAATTATCGCAAGTTGTGATCATGATTTCAAGTACTATTATGGAAGAGCTTAGCTTGATTGTAAATAGAAACTGTTCTAGTTGAAAGAGAAAAGATAATTACTCTACAAGAATATTACTTTGATGAAAAATATTAGAAAATTCATGCCGTATTGTAAACTGTGATCAAGGTCTTGGACAAGTTCATCATGAAGTTTGATAATACTGATGAATTCCAAATCAACTATTGGAAATAAATGTTTTCAATAAATTTAGAGGGCTTTTATGTGCACAATGTATGGAAAGGGTTCAATTACAAACACCTATAGAGTTCATTAACTGAATAAATTAAACAACTAAATTATGCTTAGTTTTCTAGGCATCCATTTTGTTGCATTTAAAATTACAGTTTAAGAAATAATACCATTAATTAAAGATGAAGGTAATTCCGTTATGACAAGCTGCTGATACGTAGTTTTAACGCGCATATGCCAAACTAGATGGTGGATTATTCACCAGCTAGCGTATCTAGCTTGATTTGAAAACAAAATTTCCGATTACTTTGATGAAAAAATAATTAGAAGACTTTGAGGAGGTAAACATGCACGTGAAAATAAAAGGAGCAATATCTGTTATTGCTTTCTTGGCTATAGTCTTTTTCAATTTCCCCTATTCACAACATAATTCACAAGTAGAAGCAGCAACTGATTATCAGGCAGCAACTTTAACGGAACTTACAAATGCGATAGTAGCCGCACCATCAAATGGCGTTTCAACAGGGATAGCAACTGTTATAGAAATTACAAACGATATAACCCTAGCTTCAGCAATTACAATCCCGAGTGGAAAAAACATTTTGATTCAGTCAACAACTGGTAACACATTTCAGTTGAACCAAGCAACAACAAACACTAGACACTTTTCAGTGTCTGGAACGTTATCATTTAAAGATATTGTCTTAGATGGGGGGACTACTGGTGGCGGTGTCTATGCTGGTGTTCCTACAAGCGTTGTTAATATCAATGCTGGTACGACTATTCAAAATTGTGCGACTAGTAACAAAAGGGGTGCTGGACTAGAGATATACACTGGCACATTAAATATGTCAGGAGGGGTTATCAAAAAAAACAAACAAACCCTAACTGGCGTTGGCAGTGGCGGTGGTGGTGTTTATGTTGATAATAATGGTAAGTTCATCATGACAGGTGGAATCATTGGTGGAACCACAATTGCTGATGCAAATACTGCATTTAACTGTGGTGGTGCTGTCAACTTAAACAATAGTACGTTTACAATGAGTGGTGACAGTATCATCAGTAATAATTCGGCGAACTCTGCTGGTGGTATCTTCGTAAATGGAAGCAGTACTTTTAACATGAGTGGAAACGCAAGTATTAGTCAAAACAAAGGAGCCTTTGGTGGCGGTGTGAATGTAAACAATAGTGCTGGTACCTTTAATATGAGTAGCGGCACAATCAGCAAAAACGTGTCAACATTTCGTGGTGGAGGAGTCTATACAGCTGGTAAGTTTAATATGACGGGTGGAGTAGTTGGCGGGGCTAGTATGGCTGATGCCAATACAGCAGATGTCGCAGGTGGTGGTCTTTATTCAGACGAAGGCGGCACAATTACATTGTCTAATAACGCACTTGTTACACATAATTCCGCTACATCTGGTGGTGGAATCTATGTATATAGTTCTGCTACTGTTCCAGTCAGTAAACTAATAATGAACAATGCAAGTACTGTAACATTTAATCAAAGCGTAAACAGCGGCGGTGGTGTTTATGTTGCTGGTAATGATACAGGGATTATGATTATGAACGATGACAGTACTGTGAATAACAATACTGCAGGTGCTGGTGGCGGAGGCGTTGGAGTTCAAGCTGGTACTTTTACAATGAATAATAACGCCTCGATTTCTAACAACGCTGCTGCTGAAAATGGTGGCGGATTGGTTCTTTCGAATGAAGGTTTTTTTATCATGAATGATAATTGTATTATCAATAATAATTCCGCTGTCGAGAGTGGAGGAGGTGTCTTTTTAAATCAGGGGAACACCATGACATTCAATTCGGGGATGATTAGAGACAATATAGCTGAAGAAGATGGTGGTGGTGTCTATGTAGTTGGTATTAGTAGTTTAACGCCCTCGCATTACATAATGACAGGTGGAACGATTACAAATAATATTGCTAAGGGGACAACTTCTACCTCTGGTGGCGGTGGAATCTATTATGTTCCACTATTTGCGACATTGGATATTAGTGGTGCTAGTAGGATTGTTAACAATGATGCCCCAAATGGGCATGGTGGTGGTATCTATTGTACAGTGCCTGACTGGGGTGAGATGAACATTTCATCAACAACGGTTTTCACAGGCAACCATGCTTCTGTTGCTTATATTCCACCTGCTTCAACTGCTACAGATTATCCAACTGTACAATTCGCAAGCTTAAGTATTCCGGTAGGACATTCTTTGAACAACTATGATATCAACTATTTCGGTGGAGTTCCTGTCACTTTTGGTGAAATGTCCATTGCCAAAACAGTCACTGGGGCAGGCGCGCCAATAGGAGTAGACTACATATTCACAGTGACGAAAGGTGGAGTAGCTGCAACGGGTGACTACTGTATCGATGGAGGCACTGTAGAGCCAATCCCAACGAATGGCGAAATTGTGCTTCAAGCGGGACAGCAGGCAATGTTAACAAATCTAGCTGCAGGCACAGATTATCAAGTTGTTGAAAGCAACCCCGGAGCAGATTACACAACAAGTTACCAAGTAGACACTGGAACTGTAGTAAATGGAGATACAGCAGGCAGTCTTACTATTGCGGAAGATGCAGCGACAGCTATAGAATTCACTAATATATTCACAACGGTAACAATACCAATAGATAGTGGTACACTAAGTATTTCAAAAGCAGTGACAGGTACAAATGCACCAGCAGGAGACATATTCACTTTCGAAGTTACAATTGGGACGGATGTTACGAAAGACTACATTTACACAGTCAATAGTGGTCCAGACAAGCAAATCAAAAGCGGTGGAATAATCACGTTAACTAATGGTGAAACGGCAGTATTTAAGGATGTCCTTGCAGACGAAACGTATACAGTAGTGGAGAGCGAGAAGGCAAATTATTCACCTACACCAACTAGTAGAACGATAACAGGTGCAATTGCTAAAAATACAATCAGTCATGCAGATTTCATTAATCAGTATACTGAGCCAGTCGGGAATATGGTTAAAACCGGATATTCAGGTATTACAGAGATGCAATTGTGGTTGCTCTTTGGATTAACATGTTTGACAATACTGGCTTTGCGGAAAAAGAAACAATCCTCAATGAATAAGTAGCGTTTATAAATTTGGTCAACAATCGCGAAAAGCCACATTCAAGCCCTGTTATTAATTGCTGGCTTGGATATGGCTTTTCTGTGTCCTCATCCTAATTATCGTTAGATGATTTGAATTTCCTAGTACAATTTCATATTGAAAAATCAACACTTTCTTGGTACACAGCTTTT
>JAVBKB010000073.1:0-18790 GCA_031554275.1 Caryophanales bacterium
GAAAAGATTTTCAAATTCTTCAAACTCGAGCTTCTCGATCCCTTTTGCAGGATCAGCCACTAGTAATCGCTTATCACGATATAACCTATGAATCACCACAAAGTGGTTTAAACCTTCCTTTGTCCTTATATGTGCGATTGCTGGAAGCGTGATTTCTTTTGTGATTTCTGCTGCTGTCGTTCGGATTGCCTTCACATTAAATCGAAGCTTCTCTAAACCCTCGACCACACCTTTCACACTTGTCCCATAAGCATCTGTACCAATCACTTCACGAATTTTCATGATCGACATTTCACTCTTATATTCCAAGAGAACGGTTGAAATCACTGCTGCTGCACAGTCAGATGCGTCATGTTGCATCGTACATGGGTATTTCCTAAGTCTCATTTATACACCTTCTGGAATATCAGGATTTTCTTGCTAACTTATTTATTCACATTTTATATATTAAATTACAAGTTGTAAAGAACATAATACGCAATTTTCTGATAATTAATTAGGGATTATTGCATTTATTGATAATTTATTGATAATTTATTGATAATTTAATATTCGCTGCTACCCAGTATCCAATATCTAAATGTTTTCATTTTCTGTGATTGAAAATCTTTATTTTTATGTTATATAAACTGAGCTATTTTCTTTTTCCTATTCAAATCAAACTTACCCAATTATTATTCTACAGCACGAAAACACGAATAACCGTTTCAATCACCAAATGCCGTTTTTTTGACATGAACGTTACATTTTTTTTGATTTTTTACGTTGGGGAGCAAAATCGCTACGTTTGTGACATTAGTTTGAACTTTGATCTTGAGCAAAACTACCGCGATTTCGATTACAAAAGTTAGCTCAAAGTAAAGTAATGCAATTATTTTCGCTATTTTAGTTTAGTAATGTAATTTTAGATGAATGTTCTTTATTGCCACCTTTTCACTTTTTTAGATTAATTCAAAAAAAGCCCGAAGGTTAGATTTTCGGTCTAACTTCCAGGCTTACAGTAATTTGATTAATAGGTCTTTACGAATTATTCGAGCCATACTATTTCTCATGAACAATTAATTCGAATATGTCGGGTCTAGCGTAGTGCCCCATGACATCCATGTCCACGCGGCTCAATGTAACTTCGCCTAAGTCTAGGTCAGCAATCAGCATCTCTTCGCGATCCCAAACAGGTTCGACGACATATTTCCCAAAGGGATTAACAATGCAGCTGCCCCCTGGACTTAGATTCTCAGGTTGGTTCTCTAATTCATGGTAGTATTCTAAATCGGTTGGATACATGCTTTTCGTCACATGTTGATTACAGCCAATTACAAAGCATCTGCCCTCTAATGCAATATGGCGCAAGGTGCATTGCCATTCTTCACGGTTGTCAGCGGTTGGCGCTAAGTAAATCGTGACGCCTTTTGCATACATGGCAGTACGAGCGAGGGGCATGTAGTTTTCCCAACAGGTTAATGCGCCCATCTTTCCAAATGGTGTGTCTACAACAGTTAGTGTACTGCCATCATCTTCTCCCCAGATTAAGCGCTCGCTACCAGTTGGTTTTAACTTACGATGCTTGCCTAAGTAGCCTTCGGGGCCAAAGAACAAGTTTGTACAATAAAGTGTTTTGTTTAAGTTATGCCCATCTTTTTCAGTAACACCCATTGAGATGTATACGCCAAGTTCTATTGCGATATTTGCGAAGATATCAACTACTGGTCCTGGAACTGCTACTGCATTGTCGTAGTATCTCTTCCAATCCTTGCGACCTTCCATCGTTCTGCTTCCAACGATAAATCCAAAAGAAAGTCCTCTAGGGTAAGCTGGAATAAATGATTCCGGAAAAACAATCAATTGCGCGCCCTTTTCACTAGCTTCCTTTATTAGTTCAAGCGATTTCTTCACGGTTGCCTCTAATTCCATTACTACTGGCGCAGCTTGAACAACTGCTACACGTAAGTTTTCAGTGGTTTGTTTCATTTTGATTCCTTCCTTCAATTATTATATAAATTTCATTCCTATTATACATGAATAAAGATTTCAAAAAGCACTGAATCTACTGGAATTTTTAATTGAAGTACAAATTCTAGAGAATTGATATCCCGTTCAAATTTTAAAATAGATGTTCGTCCAAGCAACAAATGATTGCGTGAATACCTTGTAATATCAAATAAATAAGGGGGGAATTTATCGATGAGCGTTTGGAAAAATGAACAACTCTTTGACAAGAAGCATGAAAAGAAAGAGGATGGCATTCACAACAAAGTTGCCGTTGAAACAAAGTTTGACGCAGAACTTGAAAACGAGGCTAAGAATGATACTGATGTTGAGGTAAAAGACAAAAACCTTAACTCTGCAATAGCAAAGATTTATAAAAGCGGAAACGCGAAGGTGTATATTGATATTCATGTAGACAGCGATTCGCGTGCGAAAGTACGTGCGAAAACTGAAGCTGATTCTGATGCAGAAATTGACATTGATCAAGCTGATCACAAGAAGAAGAAACACTATTAATATTAGTTCAGGGATACTACTGGTATCCCTTTTTCTAGAAGGGTTAGTAATACCTTCATAGAGAATTTCTCACTTGCTTAGTTGGAGTTCACTCGATTCAAGTACGCAAGCATTCTGTACGAATTAATCTAGGAGAATCTAAGTTTATCCTAATTCGCAATTAATCTCTGGAGGAGGGGAGGAGAAAATGCAAGGAATTACTGATAACAATTCACAATCGCTTGTTGGCAATAGTGGAAATTCAGATGTTGATGTTAATATCAAAATTAACATCGATACAAAAGCTATTGCTTACGGCATGCTTTGTAGCTTATTTGCCAAAGGAGATCTAACGGAACTCGAGCTTGACAAGGCAGTTCATAAGTTGGACAAAATTGTTGAAGCAGATTTACAGAAGAAAAAAGGAGATTACGAAGGGAACATCATCTCGAATAATCAGGAAACACCGAGCAAATTTCACTATTGCACACAACTTGAAAGCAGACCGCTGTTATTTACATTTCCAGAAATCAAATAATATTGTCCCACAGGAATTTCTGCTTATACACAAGAAATTCCTGTCATAATTTCTTAAGACAGGAATGCTTCAATATTGATGTATCAAAAACCTGACTGAATCTCAGGCACATTTATCGATGAAAATAACCAAATTCTATTGATGAAAATGACCGCATACTATCGATGAAAATAACCGAATTCTATCGATGAAAACACTGTATCCTATCGGTTTGACAAACCTGACCGAATCCCCGCTTGCACAAAGTTTATTCACTTAATTGAAGCAGATTGTGATCATAGAACGGCGAGTGTTTTTCAATTTCTTCGTTAAATCGTTCAAAGCCAACCTCTTCAATAAGTGTCTTCTTTCCTGAGAGTAGGTTCGTTCCCAAAGCAAGATGATCTCCTTCGATTGTTGCGCCCAAACTTGCTATCGTAGTTGGATACATATCCATTTTCGAAAAGGAACGATTCTTCGCAAAATCAGTCTTTATAGCTGGATTGATGATGGCATTGTAGGTTCTTCTCATATACTCAGGCGACAGTTCATTAAAGTAGTCTGGTGCCATACTTGGATGATCACCAACAATTACGATTGTCGTATTCGCATAGAATTCTTGTTGCTGAATCCATTTCACAAAATCATCAACTTGCTTACTAGCACAGGACAGAACATTTTCGTATTGGACCTCAGATTTGTTCTCGCAAAGTGGGCATAACCTGCCGTCAGGTGCATGTGTATCCAAGGTAACAATCGTTAAGTTAAAAGGCTGGTTTCCTTGTGATAATGTCAACAATTGCTCTTTGGCAATAGCGTACACTTCGTAATCTTTCAATCCCCATCCACTAATAGGTTCCTGTTCCTTGTGATCTGCTTTTGCTCTTTCCAAATCGTAGATGTCATAATTTCCATGAGTTTCAAAAAACACGCCAACTCCTGCAAAGCTCCCTTCCGAACCTTGTAGCAACATCTGTTTATAGCCATTTTGGTTCAGAATATCACCTATCGCATAAGCACCAGGCAAGTATGAATCCTTACCAACTTGACTATCGAGAGTCAAAGGTAGCTTCAATGGTATGCCCGTCAATTGAGAAATTGTTGAACTGATCGTATTTCTTCCACCTGTAGTCTCAATTGCTCCGCCAATCCCACTATCTTGAGAGAAATTTGTATTCTGCTCAGCAAGGGCTGTTAGCTCTGGAATGAGATTCTCAGGTTGGGCACCGCCATACTCCTTTGACATGAATGTGTTCTCCATTGACTCCAAGCTGATATAGACTAGGTTTCGCTTTGTCTCTGGAAAAAGTACATTTGCCTTCTGTGGATCAACATAATGATCCTCAATGAAAGTGGAATCGGTCCGATTTTGATCAAAAAAATACTTCATATGGTAAACATCATTCGCATGATTAAGTGAATACGCAAACAGGAAAATCCCGAGCGGGAAAAACAATTTTCGTAACAATTGAAATGGATATAAACTAATATTCCTTTCATTGCCAAACAACTTCAATGACAAATTAAAGCGTTTCTTCATAATAGGAACAACAAGCAAAAGTCCAATTGCTACATACAATAACGGAAATAGAATGCAATCGATGATAAAACTCTGAAAATAAACAGGATCTGCGCCCTCAGATGGGGTGGTCAATTGAAAAATAATATTTTCAAAAGCCAATTCACCATAGTTTGCAGCAACCCATTTGATCACAGCCAAAATGAAAAATGAAAAAAACAGCAGGACTGCACCTATAATGAGCAACGTCTTCTCTATATAAGTTTTTTCCTTCATATACACATATCCTTTATTCCAATCTTCGTTCATAAAGTGTTTCACTCTGATTCGTCTTTTTTCGTAATAAATTGGTTATACCCCAAGGCAAATAAGCTAATATAAAAGCAACTAACCCTACTGAAATAACTGAGAAAAAGTACAACCAGCCACCTTGTGGGAGCATATCTAGAATCGTTTCAAATTCTGGCGGTGCTGATAAATACATCCAATTAGCATGGATACTATCGTAGAATTGAGAATCAATCATTCTCACAAGTACTGCGATTGGGAATAATACAGCAATTGCTTGCACAAGTGATTTGAAGTTAATCCGATATCCAAAGACAAAAATGAAATACACTACTGAAAGAACGATATAGGCATGGTCGCCGAAAAATTGATAATAGCGCATTTTGTCGGGACCAATCCCAATAATGTCTGGGTACACAAAGGTTACAATGCCTCCAACTCCCCAGAAATACAGGAGATTGAACAAGAACCTGCTTTTTGTAATGTTCACTACTAATGCAAGCCAAAATGTTAACGAACACAAATGGAGTGGCACAAAGTTTAGGATAAAGTCCGTATCATATACATAATTCGAAATTTGAAAAATAATTTCCATTCCAAATACTAGAACAGTTGCAATCACTCTAACCCTGAAATCGATCTTTCCAACCCTCAATTTCTTCCGAAAAATAATAATCATAACAGCGAGTGTTATAAATACAAAGATTGCAATAAAATGATAGACATTATAAAGATCAAACGCTAAAACACCCGGTTCATTCTTGAAAAAAGACACATAATCACCCTCTCCCTTATGTAATAAATTATACATAAGGCATACTACATTTAGATATTAAAAATAAATGATATTATATCATCCCATCCACTTCATTGCTACGATGAGTTGTTCCAAATCAACATTATACCAAAAAATTGATGATTATCTTGTTTAAAAGAAAAAATATTTCCCATATCTATTTTTCAAAATGATCTTAATTAATTGGAATTTTTATTAGGGGAAGTATCCGCTTTCCTGAGGCAATACACGCCTAAGGTCTCTTCCGGCTTGTTTTTCTAGTAAAAATTTTGAGGCTGGTTATTTTCATTTAAACTCATGGGAAAGCGATGCTGATAGTCCACAGATAGAAGAGCGAATGTTTTTCTATCGAGCAGGTTCGAGGTATTGCCCATGAAAAGCAAGTGAAAACTACGAAGTTACTCAGGCTCAAGAAAAGCTGCAACGTTTGATGGTACACGAAAACCACAACAGGTCTGTTCGTCCACGTACTCAATAAACTTCCGACCTAAAAACAACTCTTCCACCTATTATGGTGAAAAAGTTGTTTGGTAGAACGTTATTTTCATTCTTGATTGGTGAGCGAAACGCGCTCAGCCTGTGAAATTAATCAAATCGCACTGTCTTCATATCAATGATCCTTTGATTAGACGACCCCCGAAATTCCAAGTTTAGTGACCGTTTATCAAGCTCAAATCGTCCATCGATAAGAACATTGGTCTCAAGTAATAGTTCTTTAACAGCTGGATTCCGTTTTGCCATAACTACCAAATCCTCAATTCGATAACCAGTATATGTGAAGACTGATAGATTTGCTTGATGTGCTGCCTTAGCAATTTCGGAACATGCCGTTGCTTGTAGAAATGGCTCCCCACCGGAGAGCGTGATCCCATCCAATAATGGATTTTGTGTAAACCGATTGATGATTTCTGCTGTATTTTCCAATGTGCCGCCCTGTAAATCATGCGATGCTGGATTGTGACAACCTTCACAAAGATGAGGGCAGCCTTGTGTGAAAATTGTATAACGAATTCCAGGTCCATCTACGATTGAATCTTCTACCAAACCAGCAATACAAATATTCATCTCTCCACCTTACAAATGCTTGACACGATCATCAACTTCAGCACGCTTTGCATTATTAAAGCGATCTAGAGTACCCACAAGGTAACCTGTGATCCGGCGAATCCGTTCAAATGGGAAATCTGTTGTTTCTTTGCGTCCGCATTTCGGACATTCATCATGGATAATTCCGTTATAACCACATGCTGAATCCCTATCAATCGGATGATTGATTGAACCATAACCAATACCCATCTTATGCATGTACCGAATGATTTTTTCAAATGCATCGACGTTTCTTGCAGGGTCACCATCAAGTTCAACATAGGTAATATGACCAGCATTTGTCATTTCATGATAGGGTGCTTCCAATGAGATCTTCTTATATGCTGGGAGTGAGTAGTAAACAGGAACATGAAAGCTGTTCGTATAGTAATCTCTATCTGTGATCCCTGCTATTTCTCCGTAAATCTTTTTGTCCATTTTCACAAAGCGACCAGATAGCCCCTCTGCTGGAGTTGCAATCAAAGAGAAATTTAGTTTGGTCTGTGCGCTTGCCTCATCCATTCGGTTCCGCATATATTGAACAATTCTCAGCCCTAATTCTTGTGCTTCGTCACTCTCACCATGATGCTTTCCAGTAAGTGCCTTCAATGCTTCAGCAAGTCCGATAAACCCAATTGTCAATGTCCCGTGTTTTAATACTTCTCCAACTTCGTCATCGGGCTCAAGCTTTTCCGAGCCAAGCCAAATTCCTTGCCCCATTAGAAACGGCGAGTTTCGCACCTTCCGTTTTGCTTGAATGGTGAAACGCTCCACCAACTGCTCCGTACAAAGATTTATCATATGATCAAGTTCTTTGAAGAACCCATCAACATCTCTCTTTGCATTTAGAGCAAGCCGCGGAAGATTAATTGAAGTGAAACTCAAGTTTCCTCGCCCATAAGTGATCTCATTGGACGGATCATGCACATTTCCCATTACCCGAGTTCGACAACCCATGTAAGAAACCTCGGTCTCCGGGCGACCTTCTTGGTAATATTTCTTGTTAAAAGGAGCATCTAAAAACGAGAAGTTAGGAAACAAACGTTTAGCACTAACACGGCAGGCGAGCTTAAATAGATCGTAATTACAATCCTCTGGTTCGAAATTAATTCCTTCTTTTACACGGAATATTTGAATCGGGAAAATTGGTGTTTCACCATCTCCCAATCCAGCCTCTAATGCAAGTAGAATATTCTTGATCACTAATCTACCTTCGCTAGAAGTATCGGTTCCGTAGTTGATCGAGGAAAATGGTGTCTGAGCACCGGCGCGTGAATGCATTGTATTCAAATTATGGATAAAGGCTTCCATTGCTTGATAAGTCGCGCGATCTGTTTCACTTTCAGCTTGCTTAACAGCGAATTGTTGACATTTATCGATCATCACTTTGGAGAAACCTTTATTCATCCAGTGCCCAGCTTCTTGAAGACAATATTCAGCAGTCATTCCGAGACGTAGCTCTCCTCCATCATTCAAAATGGCCAATTGGATTCGCTTCACTTCGTCAATAGAAACTACTTCATCATTCATCATCTCAAGCGCTTTCGAATAGTTCTCACGGTATTTACGAATGAATGTTTTTCGGACACCTAGCGCCAGTGCGTAATCAAAGTTTGGAATACTCTGGCCGCCGTGCTGATCATTTTGGTTGGATTGAATAGCGATACAAGCCAATGATGCGTAGCTAGAAATATCGTTAGGCTCTCTTAGCGTCCCGTGACCTGTTGAAAACCCGTTGTTAAATAGTTTCACCAAGTCAATCTGACAACAGGTAGTTGTTAGTGTTAAGAAATCAAGATCATGAATGTGAATGTCCCCATTTTGATGTGCCTTCGCATGTTCGGGCTTCAATACATAAAGATTATTGAAATGCTTAGCGCCCTCAGAGCCATATTTCAACATTGTCCCCATTGCTGTGTCCCCGTCAACATTCGCATTCTCACGCTTCACATCGCTTTCCTTCGCATCTGAGAAAGTGATATCCTCATAGGTTTTCATTAACCGATTATTCATCTCACGAACACGAGATCTTTCTTCACGGTAAAGAATGAAAGCCTTCGCTGTTACTGAGTGATTTGAGTTCATCAAAACTTGTTCAATTGTATCCTGCACCTGCTCAACTGTCGGGATAATGACATTTTCTTGCAGCAACTTCTCTTCTACCCTTTTGGTCAAAGTCAGTGCATACTGGATCGAAAAATTCTCATTCGTTGCCCGGAACGCTTTAAGAATTGCCCCAGCAATCTTATTTTGATCAAATGATAGGCATCTGCCATCTCTTTTTACAATTTGCGTTATCTGCGAAACTTGCAATAACACTTTGCTTTCTTTCTCTAGCAATTGATTGACCACTCTGTTCGCTCCTATTCTTTTTCATTAAAATTATTAGCAAAAAGAAAAACCGCCTAACCAGCGGTTCAAATTATGTATAAATGAGTGCACAAGCATCCACAATACAGACTTTCTCCCACCGAGAAGTGCATTTCCCATCAAAAAGGCAGGTTTCCTGACTTGAAATCAACCTCATCTCTACCTTCCCAATTGCTCAGTGGTTTCTAGAGACTCGTCCTTCTTACAGTAGCGGGGGCTGTTGTGGATTCACACCACATTCCCTAAAATTTCTTGACCTTTTTGAGCTTATCTACGCATCAAAGTATACGGTTACCCAAACTTAAAGTCAATTGTTTTTTATCAAGATCACACTATATACACGAAACGCCTTGGTTTAATACGCTATATTTAGTGGTTTAGACTGATTAACGCACTTGCTTAATTGTTGAGACATTAGCCTAATTGTCGTTAGAAGTGCAACTTAAAACTCCCGAGAAAATTTTCGAAGATGAGGAATAATTTACGAAGGATAGCGGGACTATCCTTCGTAAATTATGACAAAGTATTTGGGAATCTTAGCGAGTTTCAAGTTGCACTTCTAACGACAATTAGGATTAACTCCGATAGCTTACATATCGATTTAAATTAACCACTATTCGGAATGGTTCTAATAGTCACAAAAACAAGAAGCAGCGATTCAAATAGGCAACATCTAGTAACTACAATTATGAAAATGGAACAGCTTTTGCAAAAGCCAATTTGCACTCCAATTGTACAACTTTTGCAAAACCAGATTGCACTCCACAACACTAATTTTCGAGAAGAATTAACGCATTTGAATAGATAAATGCAAAAACCGATTTATCTATGCATTTTATAGTTGAAATATGCCTGAAACACTGATATTTACTTTACTTTCAATCTAACTGTAATCGTACTGTAATATTCTTATTGTACAATTATAAAAAAGTTAACGAAGAAGGGAAATCTGTATGTCTATACTTAAATTTATGAAATCGAAGCCCGTTATTGCTGGAATGGTTTTTGCTACGATATTATCTGCAGCGACAATCATTTATGCCATGAAGGGCGACACCGTTCAACTCACATTAGACGGAAAGGAACAAACTGTTACTACATCAGCTGTTGATGTGAAAACAGTCCTGAGTGAAGCTGGTGTAGAACCAAGCACTCATGATTATGTCAATGTGGATCTCAATACAAAAGTTGAAGAAGAAATGGCCATTGTGTGGAAGCCAGCAAATCATATATTTTTGGACATAGACGGACAAGCCTCTGAAAAGTGGACAACCGAGAAAACAGTTGAAGGATTCTTTGAAGAGGCAGGTGTTACGCTTGCGGAAAAAGACAAGGCTTCACATGAACCTGATACAGCTATAGAGGATAATATGACGGTTTCCATTCAAAAAGCATTTTCTGTAAATGTAATTGATAATGGAAATACAACTCAAGTAGTAACCACTCCAAAAACAGTAAATGATCTCTTAATAGAAAACGGCATCACTCTAGGAGCTACTGATCGAGTAGAACCAGCTACTACAGAAGCAGTTGCTGCTGATATGACAATCAACATTTTTAGACAAGCCACAGCTGCTGTCGTAGTTGATGTGGAGATTCCTTTTGAAACAGTTGAAACACAAGATGGCACGATCAACAAAGGTGAAACCAAAGTCAGCACAGAGGGTCTACCTGGTATCAAGCAGCAAACATTTAATGTTGTCTATGAGAATGGCGTTGAAATATCAAGAATCTTAGCTACTGAGGTTGTTACAAAGGAAAAAGTAGACAAGGTTATCTTAATCGGAACGAAAGTAGCATCAGTGCCTACAGAAACATCGAAATCAAAAAAGCAAGTTGCCGATACAACTCCGAAAACACAAGTGAAAGCACCAGTGCCGCCTACCTCTGGCGATGCAAATGCATTGATCCAGTATGGCAAGCAATTCATTGGTACACGTTATGTGTATGGTGGTAGTACACCAAGTGGATTTGACTGCACAGGGTTTGTCACATACTGCTTTAGAAATGTGAGTGGGAAATCGCTTCCTAGATCATCATCTTCATACAAAGCAACCCTTTCATTAGCGCAAATGCAACCTGGAGATGTCATCATATTTGATAACAATAGTGATGGAGTTGCAAACCATGCAGGTATTTACATGGGAAATGGCTACTTCATTCATTGCTCAAGCTATCATAATATTGGCGTTATTGTTACCCACATCAGTGAAGGAAATTATCAAAAACGCTTCATGGGAGGCGCCAGATACTAACTAAGAATTTTGAAGCTTCACGGAATGAGTACGGAATAATTTTCCGGAAAACTCCCTCCCTCCGAAGCTTTGAAGCATAAAAAGGATGAAGAAATCTTCATCCTTTTTTGATTGGCATTTTTCATGAATTCACGCAGAACTTGTAGAAAATAACTCATCCTGATTTGCGCCCCAATTTCAATTCGGCAAAAAAGTTAATGACCATGTTGCTGCAATTGCCAATGACCAGTTTGAGAATGTTCATGAATCGACTTTAGGATAAGCTCAACTTACTTTCTTCCAAGCAACACAACAAATTCAAAAGTAAGCTGGTCTATTCTATCAACACTTGCGATGGTGCTTTCTCTATCGAAGCTCATTGGTGACATTTGCCAAAAATGTTGCAGCAACTCCTGATTAACGTTCTTCTCATAAGAAATGATGGATCGCTTCTCTAATTTCATATGTTTGCAGAAATATTGTTCCACTGGTTGTGTTGAATAGTTCTCACCACTCGATTGATTTAACAATACTCGTAATTCTTTCAGATAGTTTTCACCGGGAAGGATTTTGATTAAATAGCCATCCTTTTTTAATAGTCGCTGGAATTCCGCATAATTAGAAGGTGCAAATATCTCAAGCAGAAAATCCATGGTTTCCTGTTGAAACGGAAGATTTGCAAGGTCACCAACAATCCAGCTAACTTCCTTGGATTTCTGAGTGCCCATTCTAATGGCTTCCTTTACGTTATCGATTGCATAGATTTGCGCTTTCGGGTGTTCTTGCTGCAAAAACCAATCATAGTACCCTTCGCCACAACCAACATCCAGCAAACTAAAGGACTCTTTTCCTGCCGAATAGGCCGCAACTAGATTGCTGATCTCCTCTGCCAATGGTTCATAGAACCCATTTTCAAACACAATCCGTCTACTTTCAAACAATTTCTCTGTATACTTTGTTTGCTTTTGGTTTTGAAGAAAATTAATATAGCCATTTTTGGAAATATCAAAACAATGCCCATTTCTGCAAACCATACTTGCAGGCAATATTACTTCCACACAACTATGGCAAATTGGACAGCTGTACATATGTTCTGTTGCTTGAAAAGATCTAGTTATTTTTTCAATTTTCATCTCGAAATCTCATTTCAATTATTAAATACTCGTTCACATTAAACAATCGCTTTCCTTTTGGAAACAGCTGTGCTGATTCTGCACAATGTTTCTAAATTGAATCCTATTCTGATTGTCAGCACTAATTTTTATGTTTATTTTTAAAGAAAGCCCATGTCATTAGCAATGCAAAACCAATAAGTAGCACAACTGCATAAGTTGCCAAGGCATAAGGTCGATGTGTTGGTGTAATGATAAAATGCACTGTGATAATGATGACTGTTAGCACTTCTGTTATGAGGCATCCTAAAAAAATTCGCTTTGCTTTTCTCGACATATGACTCTCTCCAAACATTATTAATTACAATCATTATACATCATCGCATTTGAAGAATGTGCTTGTCCTTTCCCTTGGGTGCTAACTTTTTTTGACGAATAGCAGTGAAAAAAGATGGAGGATGATCGTAACTCAAAATATTATTGACTTTATAATTGAAACTGATATCGTTATTCATAATGAAATTATTTGTACTTTATTTATGAAAGGCAGATTTATGAAGACGATATACGTTATTCTAGGATTTATCTTTTTAGGTTTGGGTGCTATTGGGGTCGTTCTACCAGTTCTACCTACAACGCCATTTTTGCTTGTTGCTGCCTTTTTCTTCGGGAAAGGCTCTGACCGTTTTAATCGTTGGTTTCTATCAACAAAACTTTACAAAAATCATCTTGAAAGCTTTGTAACTAATCGATCCATGCCATTGAAAACAAAAATATCTATCCTTGCGTTTTCATCATCAATGCTGCTAATAGCCTTTTATATGGCTAACAACATTTATCTGCGAATAACCATTGGAATTGTTATTCTTTATAAGTATTATTACTTCTTCTTTCGTATTAAAACAGTTGGATGACGCTATTAATGGTTGGCATTCGCATTGTGTTGACTGAATATCGAGGCAAGAAGATAGGGCTTCATAATGGCTTAAGTGCACTTTCAACATTCAGTTTGAAATTTATTTAGCTTTAAGCATGTATGTTTTACTTTTATGGAATAGCTAAAAAACTAGAATGGGTCGGCGATCATCTGCCAACTCATTCTAGTTTCTTCTAAATTCTAACGATAATATTTTGGTTGTTTATCACGTCTTGATTGCAGAAACATCACCAAGCCGCCTAATCCCATCAAAATATAGGAAATAACCTCGCGATCAGGCAAGAATATTCTCTACTCTTGATACCAATCTGGTAATTCGATATCCTTTATTGCTTCTGAAAGTAGCTCATACTCATCTTCAAACGTAAAGGCATACCAATTATTTTCAATATACAGATAAGCATTTTCGATCATTACATCCTCTTTATATAGCAGGTTGAAAAATTCTAGAACCTCATCCTTGCTTCCTTGACATAAGTGTTCGACAATCCCCAGTTCATCTTCCTCATAGTAATCAGAATCACCTGGTGCATCTAGACAAGACATTTCGCCGCCTGCAACCAGTTCTTCCACCGTGTCGAGATCACAATAGTATTTATGCAATATCAAACCATTGGCATTCAGCGCTCCCCCATCATGACAATATGTTTCAACAATCTTGCCGGTTTCCTGATCGTAATATCCAATTCGACTTCTTGATGACATAATTTGTTTTCTCCATTCCTACTGTTCAAGTATTCCCTCTTAATCATAGCTTTCGACAAAAAAGGACCTCACAAGAAAATATAACTATACTATATAACGGCTTGTCAATGGTAGTTTGCTAGAAACATCCAACTTGTTGTTTTCATCAGTAACCTAGGGGGAATTTCTCATAATTACTGCCATCCTGCGGGATGATGTAATCAATGATAATCAGTTGCCATCTGTATTGAGTCGAGCACATCCTGACATTCGAAATGTACTTGATATCTCTTTATACTGAGCGTTGTATTCTGTTCCTCTTATAAACTAGCTGACATATGTCAACTAGTTTTTTTTCATGATTGCAAGTTGCATTAGCGCGAATACATATCCAGATAACATAATTCTCACAAAACCTGTTCTTTTCTATCACATTCCTATCACAAATGGTTTATACAATTGAATCAACAAAGGGGTTGACGAAAATAATGGCTATTGAAGTTTTTAATCGAGTTGAAAAGAAATACATGATTGATATTTGCACATATGAGAAAATCCAATCACTTCTTAAAGAATATATGGTTCTTGATGCATTTAACCAGCAATCTTACTATACAATTGCAAATATTTATTACGACACAAGCGAGCATGACTTAATCCGAAGATCGATTGAAAGCCCTGCATATAAGGAAAAACTTAGACTGCGAGGATACGGTGTGCCGAGTCTTACGGACAAAGTCTATCTTGAAATAAAAAAGAAATATGATGGCATTGTCAACAAACGCAGATGCGCTTTCCGACTTGACGAAGCGTATCAATTCTTGAAAACTGGTAGAAAACCAGCCTTACAACCATACATGAATGAGCAAGTTTTAAATGAAATAGAGTGTTTTCTTCAACAATACCCATTACATGCTACAACTTATCTCGCTTATGATCGAAAGGCTTACTTCGGAAAAAACAATCGAGACTTACGGATTTCTTTTGATACAAATATTCGAACTAGAAAAGAAGATTTGCAATTAGAAATTGGAGATTCCGGAAGACCCCTAGTAGATGAAAACAAAGTGTTAATGGAAATCAAAACAAGTTCGAACATGCCAATGTGGCTTGTGAAATTACTGTCTGCCAATAGGATCTACCCAAGCAAATTTTCAAAGTACGGAACTGCATTCATTCAATCAATGACTAACGAAATTCCAACTCAGACACGTGCCAAGCCAATTATACAAAATAGTCAAACAGCGTAAAAATCGTTTAAACAAGGAGAAATTATCATGCTAGATTCTGTTTTCAATGTAACGGAAACGTCTTTTTCAATAACAAGTTTGCTATTAGCGATTGCAACAGCAATTGGCTTAGGGCTCATTGTGAGCTTCGTGAATATGAAAACACAAGTTCATCGAGGTTCGTCACAAAGCTTCAATATTACGCTCGTGCTACTTCCGGCAATTATTTGCGTAATTATTCTTCTAGTCGGGAGTAATATTGCTAGGGCATTTAGCTTAGCAGGTGCTTTCTCGATCATTCGTTTCCGCAGTGCTGCAGGAGATCCCAAGGAGATTTCACTTGTACTGATGTCCTCAGCGATTGGTCTTGCCTGCGGAACGGGGTATCTATTAGCTGCCGTGATTGTTACGATCATCTTATGCCTAGTAATGATCTTATTGGAACGATTTCAATTCGGTCAATCTCAAACAAAGCTCCTGAAGATCACAATCCCCGAAGACTTAGATTATCAAGATGCCTTCACAAATCTATTACAGCGCTTTACCAGCTGGCATCAATTCAAACAAGTAAAAACAACAAACCTTGGAAGCTTATATCAACTTAGCTATCTTGTCATTCTAAAAAAAGAGGCGAAAGAAAAAGAATTCTTGGATGAAATCAGATGCCGAAATAGCAATTTGAATATTACTTTTATGGAAAATAGTCAGCAGAAGGAATATTAATTCTGACACAAGGAGGATTCGAATGAAGCTTATCAAACGGAAGAAAATTCGAATGATTATAAGTGTAAGTGTCGTTGTCGTTGGTATTATCTTATACCTGTTGGCAGATCGCTATTTAATTGAACATGTTGAGACATTAAACATTTCCGCGAAAACGACAACAAGTAACCAGACGCTTACGAATCAAACTGCAAGCACGATGAAAGCGGCAACGACATCGGCTGCCATGATAGATGATCAACGATATCTTAGCGATAATATCCAGATCCAGATAGAGAAAGTGGAAACTGGGTCAGGTAACAACAAAGTAACTTATTATGTTGCCGATGTTCAAGTAACTGACATCAGTTTCCTGCAATCAGCATTCGCCAAGGGTACTTTCGGCAGAAATATCACTGAGAAAACATCTACAATCGCTGAAAACAACCAAGCTATTTTCGCAATAAATGGTGACTACTTTGGATTTAGAGATGATGGAATTGAAATTCGTAACGGAGTCGCTTATCGAGATAACGGGACAAGAACTGGTGCTGCAATTAATGCTGACGGCACAATGTCATTCTATGATGAGGAAGAATCATCAGCTTCTGAACTGCTGGAACAAGGTGTCTTACACACGTTTTCTTTTGGTCCTATACTTGTAGACAATGGAGAGGTTGCAGATCTTTCAGGCAAAATTACAGTGGATGAGAACTTTGGAAACAACTCCATCGAGGACCCAAATCCACGCACAGGAATTGGCATGATTGATGCAAATCATTACATGTTTGTAGTTGTGGACGGGCGGGAACCTGGTTACAGCAAAGGGGTCACATTAGAAGAGTTTGCGGACATCTTTGCAGGTCTTGGTTGCGAAAACGCCTATAACCTTGATGGCGGAAATTCTACCACAATGTACTTTAATGGAGAAGTGATCAATCAACCATCGGGTAAAAGCGAAAGAAGTGTAAGCGATATCCTTTATCTTACGGAGTGATAGGAGAATCTCACCTATTTCATTCTAGGTGAGATTTTCCAAGAATAGAAAACCCACAAATATTGCAAGACTATCGGGCAATTCGTCCTGGGAAATAAAATCAAGATTTCTTCTGTTGGGAGTTTTACAAGATTTACTTCAGCACCATCTTTTGGCAGTAAGCGCAACTATTTATCTTCAAAACGTTGCACTTGCTTTGTCCACTGATAGAATAGCTTCCATCATTTTATTAATCGTAGATCTTGCTTCTATTTTTATTTCGTAGTATATAGTTCCTTACCTATTTGTTATAACCAAACGCTGTCAACATATTTAAAATACCTATTTGATATACCATGTTTATTCAAGGTCTAACAAACCTGAACATACTTATCAAAGTCGGATTGTAACAACTGGTCTTGAATTATTCGATACTTCTCAAATTCATTTTCAGCAAATGCCTTTGCAATTTCAGCAGGTTACTTTTCACGGGATGCCCACACTGATCGTAGTTCATCGTCGTTTCTTCGCCTTTGGCGTTCTCGATCACGATATTGTTTTGTCATAGGTCAGCTTCGATTGATTGTCGAGCGCATCAGTCACCGTGACTGGCTGCTTCCCGGTTAGGTGTAGCTCGTTTCGACACAAAGCGCATCAATCGTTCGCGCCAGTAACTACTTGGCATCGTACTCGTACCGCTTGATGTTTATTTTTTTTGTAAAATTAAAACTTTAACCCGGGGACATTTATGGTGAAAATCAAAAATACAAAAACCATGAAAAAACCCCGATAACTGATTTTTTACAGTTGTCAGGGATTTACTGAATTTCACTTGATAATATTGTCACCTATAATATTGTGGTCAATTATTCTTTTATCTTAATAGAATCTATGGTTTTATCTATTAAGTTTTTCTCCTCATCACTTGAATAACTTGCAGTGACAACAATCAAGAAATCTCCTGCATCATGTACATATTGATCTTGATAGCCTAACAAATCTTTTTGAGACACTGTTGTTTTCATATTTAAAAATGTTGATCCATTTAAAGTTACTTCGTGTATTTCACCAGCACTCAGCGTCCTATCGGTAAAACTTTTCCCCGCATTTATCATCGCTTTATAAAATTCTTCTGGAGTCCTAGTATCTTTCATGGCCACAATCCCTATTGTAGTGTTATTTCCCCCGGTTTCTTTTTCAGTCGCCAATACTAAGGGGTAATTAGAAATTTTCCCTTCATTAAATGCCTCTTCTAATGTTTCGGGTTTTAACTGGTCAATTATTCTTAGCAACCTTGCGCTATACTCCTCAGAATAAATTTTCCAACCCTCAGGAAATTCAACTTCTAAACCCACTGCTCCGTTTATATACTTACTTTCTTCAATTTTCCCAGCTTTAATGTTTGCAAAGTTGTGCAATTGATTTTTAGTATTTGATGTATTATCTTTACACCCTGAAATTGCTAGCATTATAATTCCCATAAGTGAAAACAGTATTAACTTTCTCATTATGCCCTCCTGAAATGTAGTTTCAAAATAATCTCTATAAAATTGTAATTTTAGAAAAAATATCTAATCAATATTGCCCGTTAAAGCATCCTCTAAAATGGCGTCATCAAACCGATGATCTCTTGGCTGAACATTTTTGTAGTTTATCCAGTCTGACAGATTTTGAAATGTACTAGAGAAATTATCGAAAGAGAATGGGTTAAATTTATCAAATATATCCACATCCGACTGTTTACTAGTTAAATATGTTCCGGTTGATTGCATGTAATTTACTATGTTTGTTTGTGTTTTAGCACTAGTAGGATCACGCATTATGGTGCTAGACTAAAAAGTAGACACAGATTGATATAA
>JAVBKB010000145.1:0-4136 GCA_031554275.1 Caryophanales bacterium
TCACGTCATCGCTTTCAGGTAGTCAGATCCCCAGGGTTTCACTGCCACAATATGAGGATAAGGGAGAACTGCTCCGCTTCTTGTTGAAAGAAAATTTACCAGGGTACTTCCCTTTCACTGCAGGTGTTTTCCCTTTCAAAAGAACCACTGAGGATCCGAAGCGCCAGTTCGCTGGTGAAGGAACACCCGAGCGCACAAATCGACGTTTTCATTATTTATCAGAAAATGAAGTTGCAAAACGGCTTTCTACTGCTTTCGACAGTGTCACGTTGTATGGACATGACCCGGATTTGCGTCCTGATATCTTTGGAAAGGTGGGCAACAGCGGTGTCAGTGTGCCAACAGTAGATGACATGAAACGGCTATATCATGGATTCGATTTGTGCCACCCGACAACCAGTGTTTCCATGACGATCAATGGTCCAGCGCCAATTATTCTTGCGATGTTTCTGAACACTGCAATTGATCAGCAGGTAGATAGATTTGTGACCGATCACGAGCGCCAACCCACACCAAATGAGCATGATCAAATCAAGTCTCAGACCCTTCGGACAGTTCGGGGCACAGTTCAGGCAGATATTCTAAAAGAAGATCAAGGACAAAACACTTGTATTTTTTCAACGGACTTTGCTTTGAAATTAATGGGCGACATCGCTCAATATTTTATTGAAAATGATGTGCGAAATTACTATTCAGTGAGCATTAGCGGCTACCACATCGCAGAAGCGGGGGCAAACCCGATTTCTCAATTGGCTTTTACATTGGCAAATGGTTTCACCTATGTTGAATATTACTTAAGCCGTGGAATGCAAATTGATGACTTTGCACCCAATCTGTCTTTCTTCTTTAGTAATGGTTTGGATCCTGAGTATGCCGTGATGGGGCGCGTTGCTCGCAGAATTTGGGCGACAGTCATCAGAGATAAATATGGTGGAAACGAGCGAAGTCAAAAGCTGAAGTACCATATCCAGACTTCGGGGAGATCTTTGCACGCGCAGGAGATTGACTTCAATGATATTCGCACCACACTTCAAGCACTGGTCGCCATTTACGATAACTGTAACTCATTACATACAAATGCTTATGACGAAGCAATCACAACACCTACAGAAAGCTCAGTGCGAAGAGCAATGGCAATCCAAATGATTTTGAGTAAAGAATTTGGATTGGTGAAAAATGAAAACCCATTGCAAGGATCTTTCATCATTGAGGAGCTTACCGACTTGGTTGAAGAGGCCGTGCTACAAGAATTCGGACGAATTAATGATCGAGGTGGTGTCCTTGGTGCAATGGAAACCGGTTACCAACGGAGCAAGATTCAAGAAGAATCGATGCTCTATGAACAGAAAAAACACACTGGTGAACTGCCGATCATTGGTGTCAACACATTTATCAATCCCAATAACCATGTAAATGAATACACAATTGAACTTGCCCGATCCACCGTAGATGAGAAACAAACGCAGATACAAAATCTCCACTCCTTTTGGCAACAACATCAACATGAGTGCGCAAATGCCTTAGACCAGCTCAAACAAGTTGCACGAACAAACGGCAACATTTTCACTGAACTAATGTCCTGCGTGAAAGTCGCTTCCCTTGGGCAAATAACAGCTGCTCTTTATGAAGTGGGTGGACAATATCGCAGAAATATGTAAACCTATTAATAAATCTCTTGTAAAATTCAAGCTGGTCAAAAGCTTAACTTATTTGCTGAAAACCGAACTTATTTTACTGGAAATTGAGCTTATTTTACTGGGAATTTAGCTTATTTTTAACGGAGACTGGGCTTATTGACCTGGGACTAAGCTTATTTCACCTGAGACTGAGTTTGTTTCACCTGAAACTGAGTTTTTTTCACTTGAAACTGAGCTTTTCCACCTAGGACTAAGCTTATTTTACCTAAAACTGAAAGGGATTTTGACAAATGAAAATCTATACAAAAACGGGCGACAAGGGAGAGACAGGTCTTGTACACGGACATCGTGTGGCAAAGAATTCCCCGAGAGTGGAAGCGTATGGCACTGTCGATGAAGCAAACTCCATGATAGGGTTGGCACTTTCTGCACTACCACAGAATGTAGAGTGGAACAGCTTCCAGCAAATCTTTCAATTGATCCAAACAAAGTTATTTCATATTGGTACGGAGCTCGCAACTGCTGAAGGCAAAGCAGTCAAACAGCCGATTACTCTTGAGGATGTGCAGTTCTTAGAACAGCAAATTGACCAAATAGAAGTGAGCTTACCTGAACTAAAGAATTTCATTTTGCCTGGTGGGCACACTGCAGCTGCCACATTTCATGTTGCAAGGACAGTAGTTCGCCGAGCAGAAAGATGTGTTGTTGCTGTCATGCAGGTCGAAGCCCTGAACCCTATTTCATTGCAATATCTCAATCGATTATCGGACTTCCTCTTCGTTGCTGCCCGCTATGTGAATCAGCAAATGGCAGTGAGCGAGCAAATATTACAATGATAATGGCTATAACAAAAGTGTTCAAATGCGTTTGCATTTGACCACTTTTGTGTATAAGCACACCGGAATAGCAAATCTGTCTGATAATTGCTACCGTTCGCAATAATCACTTAATGATGTAGTTGTAGCTTAATCCATCATACGTGCCATCGTTATAACCAAAATCAGTGCCCACTAAGATAAAGAACTCGTTTTTCTTTGTGTTGAAGCATTTTGAAGTGGTTTGTCTGAGGACAACTCCATCCTTTGGCAATTCTGCATTCGCTGCTTTAATTGCCGCCGCAACAACCTCTTCTTCATCAAATGTTGGAACAGATACGTCATGATCAAATTCTGCCTTGCCCTCATGAAATTCAACCACTTGACCATCTTTCACCTTGGCTGTATATCCCCCATTTGTGCGAAACCCATGATAAAGCTCTTCAACATCCACTGTTGTTGAGCTACCATCCCCAAGCTGCAAACGAAACTTTGTAATCCTGATCATTTACTGCATTATCTATGTTCTTTTGAATGTAAGTAAGGATCGCATCACCATTTGGATTATCCTTCGTGCTTGAAATTATTTCTTTAGGCGCTAATTCTGTTTTTTCTCTCGTATATTTTTCCAGACTCGATTCCTTATGCGAACTTGGAACAACCTCTTGTACCGCTTGAGTTGGTTCAATATAAGGGATAAATGTTATGTGATTATATACACGAATGCTAATCGGAATAATTAGTATAATGTTCAGTGTTATTGATACCCAAAACAATTTGTCTTTTATGCTTTTTTTCAATTTGCTCATCTCTCAATCTGATAAAATAGTGAAATTGCTGTTTCTGATTTGTAAAAAGTGAAAACCATGACACCATTTTCATTCAGGTAATAACTATTTCCATTGGGTCTACTTCAATACATAATCAAACCCCTTTGCATAGAACAGACCCTCTGAATCTTTGAAAACCGTTTTCACATGAATATAGAACTTTTTTTCCTTAATATCGTATCGTTTAATGATTGTTTGTTCATCAACTGTAGCCGGATTGCTTCCAATAGCAAGCTTTTTCGCTTTCTCAATCGTCTTTTCTTCATTGAATTCCGGGACCTCAATATTTTTATCAAACTCTTTTAGATGATTAATAATTTCTGTTACTTTTCCGTCTTCTATATTTACTATCAGACCACTGAATGTTCTAAATTCACCTACCTTTTCAAAGATACGCATACTTAAGAATTGACCCTCCCAATTCGGATTATCAATAAGACATGTTTCTTCATTGATATTTGGATTAATATTTTTTTGAATGTACGCTAGAATACCAACCTGATTTGGATTGTCCTTTGTGCATGGAAGAGTCTCAGTTGGTACTATAATCACAAGCTCCTCTCTTGGTTCTTGGATATCTTTTGGAGGGTCCCCAACATTTTCACTTGAATCATTGTTGAGTTCACTAGGACCTACGCTATTTTCAGATGTGGTTTCTTCTTGAGAATCGATCTCTTCTGCGAGCTTCTTTGAACTCACTTCTGATTGATCAGTATTCATTTGCATGATAATAATGACACCTGCAATTAGAGCTATCAATATTGCTAATGGAACTATAAATTTCTTCATTTCTTACCACCTTCTGATTTCATGCTGACCACTTTATACAATTAATTGGTTATTAACAATGTGGT
>JAVBKB010000019.1:0-6152 GCA_031554275.1 Caryophanales bacterium
CGGACAAATCATTCACTATTTTAATCGGTAATCAGGATTACCGATTGTAAACGATCAATAGTGCCCACAAAAAAAGATTGGCTCAGAGTATAGATACTCCAAGTCAATCTTTTAAATTTTCTGGTGCTACAATATTTGGGGACTGATGAAAAATCAGTCCTTAAAACTGCGAAATCCTTATTGAATCTTGGCTGTTACCCAATTCTTCCCCTCGACAATCCTTGTGACAAGCAATGTTGAAATAGTATTACCTGTTGCGTTAAGTAAGGTTGCTGGCATATCAATGATGATGCTGATCGTCATAATCAACGGGAGTGCATCCATTTGATTTGGAAAGAAAATTGAAAGGATCAACGTTTCGCCAATTGCTCCACCACCTGGAATAGCGCCCATAACAACTCCTACAAAGAAGGCAACGGCTACTATTGCAAGCCAACTTGAAATGCTGTCCATGTCTTTTCCAAATAGTGCAAATAGGAATACGATTTTCAATACTCCACCAACGACTGAACCATCTTTGTGAATATTCGTCCCCAATGGAATAACTGTATCAGCAATATCGTAAGGAACGCCCATTTTCTTAGTCGCTTCGATGTTCAGTGGAATACATGCTGCGCTTGAGCATGTTGAGATCGCTGCGACTGAGGGTGAAACCACATGCTTCCAATAAGTACTAACAGCAGCTTTCCCACCAGACAAATAAGCGTAAAACGTGAATAATCCAAAATACATGATTGCGGCAATCACAAGATATAGTACAAACGACCGGGCATAACCTTCTGCAATTTGGCTCCCGAGAGAAGCAATTATAGTTGCAAAGTAACACCCTAATCCAATTGGTGCATACCACATAATAATACTAATTAACTTCATCAAAACTTCTGTGACTGACTTGAGAAAATCAGCAACTGGTTTTCCTTTTTCACCTATGAATGCTGTCGCAGTGCCGAATAACACTGAGAACACAATTAATTGCAAAATGTGTTGTCTTGTCAACAGCTCAGAGAAATCAGTTACGGTGAACATTTGCACAATTCTTTGTAAAAAGGGTACATTTTCAGTTGTTGTTTCTGCTGTTTGCATTAATCCCTTTAAAGCATCGATATTCGCTGGTTCAACTGGAAGAAAGAATCTTGTTGCAATGAAAGCAATGATTGCAGCAACAATTGATGTCACAAGAAAAACAGCAAAAATAGCGCCCATGATTTTCCCGAAACGCTTCAACCCACTCATATTAGCAAGTGCAGATGAAACACTGAAAAATACCATTGGCACAATAATCATAAATAATACATTTAAGAATAAGTCCCCAAGCGGCTGTAACTTCATGACATCTTCTTTGTCAAACACAAAGCCAATGATTCCACCTAGAATAATTGAAAACAGTAGTACTAAGGTAAATCCGTAACTCTTTAATATTCCTTTCATCCATTATGCTCCCTTCGCAATAATTCTTATTATAATAACATTATTTGATAACTAAAGAATACATCTTTTTATTAAAAAAAGTTCTATCCACAATGTGTTGGAAAGAACTTGAAATCGACTTATCAGTTATGTTGATTACTCGCTAAAATATGGAACAATTTGTTCGGATTTTTCATTTCACAATGAAATTTTCTAGAGTTTCTGCACAGCATTGATATACATATGCCCTCGATCTTCAAATGTCTTGTGCTGATCCCAGCTTGCGCAGGCTGGCGATAGTAGAATAATGTCCCCATCGTTTGATTGTTGGTAAGCAACGGCTGCTGCTATTGCAACATTTTCAACAACAAGAATCTTTTCAATTCCCACTTCACTAGCAATACGTGAGAGTTTCTCAGCAGTTTCTCCAAAAGTGACGAGTGCTTTCACATTCTTTAATGCTGGCTTTAAGTCATCGAATTCATTACCGCGATCTAGACCACCTGCCAAAAGGATTGTCGGTGCTGAAAATGCAGCCAAAGCGGTTGAAGCTGCTGTAATATTGGTTGCCTTTGAATCATTATAGAATCTGCGTCCATTCAATTCACGAACGAATTCTAGTCTGTGCTCAACCCCATTGAAGCTAGTGAGAACCTTTTCAATTGCTGCATTGTCCACACCAACTAATTTAGCTGCAGAAATTGCAGCTAACACATTCTCCAAGTTATGACTGCCAGGCAGTACAATCTTTTTCACTTCAAGCACTGGTTCACCACGGAAACAGACATTCCCATCCTGAATAGAAACCTCTGCGTTATCTGAAGTAGACTGATTAATAGCAAATGCAACTTTCGTAGCCGCAAGTCTTGCGCTTCGTTCTACAATTACTTGTTGACTACCGTTATAGATGAAATAATCATCGACGGATTGGTTTTTGGTGATGTTCAATTTTGCACGAAAATATTCATCACTTGTCCCATGATAGTCCAGATGTGCATCATATAAATTTGTAAACACAGCAATATGTGGATGGAATTTGCGAATCCCCATCAATTGAAAAGAGGACATCTCAATGACGATGATATTTTCTTTTGTAGCAATTTGCGCTACTTCACTGGCTACAGTGCCAATATTTCCAGCAATCAACGGATTCTTTGCGCCCGCCATGAGCATTTCGTAAATCAAGGTTGTTGTTGTTGTTTTCCCGTTCGAACCTGTTATTGCGATAAATGGCGCTTCTGACACCTCATATGCAAGTTCCACTTCAGTGATAATCGGAATACTTAATTCGGTTGCTCTTTCCACCATCGGATTCGAGTAAGGAATACCAGGATTCTTCACAACCAATTCAAAACCCTCGTCCAAAAGAGCAACAGGATGACATCCACAAATTACGGTAATTCCAGCTTCTAATAATTCTTGCGCCTCTTCACTCTCTGTTAACGGTTTTGTGTCGTTAACTGTAACGAATGCACCTAATTTCTGTAACAATTTCGCAGCACTGACACCGCTTTTCGCAAGCCCTAGTACAAGTACTTTTTTCCGCATATATTGTTCGACTTGAATCATAACCACACCTCAATATAGACGCCTAATATTGCAAAAAGTAAGCCTACGATCCAAAAGGTTGTCACAACACGCCATTCCGACCACCCAGATAATTCATAGTGATGATGAATTGGGCTCATCTTGAAGATCCGCTTACCCGTTGATTTAAATGAAATCACTTGTAATATTACTGACAATGACTCGATGACAAATACACCGCCAATAATGATGATTAGCAGTTCTTGTTTCAGAATGAGGGCAACTGTTGCGAGTGCCCCACCAAGAGCGATTGAGCCAGTATCACCCATGAAAATCCTTGCTGGGTGGGCATTGAATACAAGGAACCCAAGTAAGGCTCCAACCACTGCCATACAGAACAGTGCAACTTCATTATTTTGTTGTACCCACGCAATGATGGCAAATGCGCCAAAAGCAATTGCCGCTGTCCCTGATAACAAGCCATCTAACCCGTCAGTCAGATTCACTGAATTTGAAACAGCAATATAATAAATCACAATAAATATGAGATAGAACCATTTCAAATCTAAATGAAAGTCGAGTGCACCAAAGGTAATTTCAGTGCTGTACCCATAATAGATGATTAACCAGTAGACTGCTAAAGAAACCAAGAGCTGACCGAGTAGCTTTTGTTTAGAAGTCAAGCCAAGGTTTCGCTTCAAAATGACTTTTATGTAATCATCTAAAAAACCTACAAACCCGAAACCAATCGTTGCGACAAGAAGCAAAAGCGTATCGCTTGTTAGGGTTGCAGATTTCCATACAAAGATGAGCGTTGCAATCACTGAAGAGATCACAATAACAATCCCACCCATTGTTGGTGTTCCAGACTTTTTTAGATGAGCCTTTGGTCCTTCCTCACGAATACTTTGCCCAAACTTTAACCTTCTTAGAAACGGAATAAAGACAGGGGCCAAAAGCATGACGATAACGAAGGCAGTAATAATTGTAAAAAACAACACTTGCTCTAACATAACAATCTCCAATCTACAGTGCTTAATGTGAATCCTACCCGAATCAAGCACTTCAGATAACAATCGATCTTAATGATGAATGAAATCTATATCAAATTTATAATTGCTTAAAAAAAAAACTTACCGAAACGATTATAACAGTATCCAACGCACCCAACAATATAATATATAATGCAAATCGTAAAATCTTGTACAATTTCAAAAGATTTTCTATTATTGTTTACCATGCACGAGTATAATCTGCATGAGAAAGCCAAAAACCACCTAATTGATAGTCATTGGGATTTTCAGTGATTTTCTCATAATCATCATTTACTAAAGATTCGAAGTGTAATTGCACTTTACTACTCTGAATCATCAATGTAACGGAGTTCAAATTCTGATCATGTTTTAACGAAAAATCCAGATGCTTTTCATTGAGTTTGCGAATTACAAATTGTAAGGTACATGAGTCTATGTCCTCTAGAATCCATTTGTGCAAACGAATTTTGCGTCCAGCGGAAATGTCTGACAAGTAATCGCAAAAAATCATAAACAACATGTCTTTATCAAAATGAAGTTCCATATTACCAAATTGCCAAATCGACATTTGATTGCCCATATCTGAATCGAAAACTTTAATTGGAAAGTTATATCTAAGCCACTCTTTTGTTTGCCCAGGTTTGATATAGTCGAACTTCCCTGTTGCAAAAAAGTTGAATAAATCAATTTCAATTACATCTCGGTCTTTCCAGCCAAACTTTTCACAAAGCTTCGGCATCACTACACTAACATTACCTTCATCCCAATGGTCGTCAATTTCGGAATCGAATTTGATTTCCGCAAGCAGTGCCAGTTCTTCCTCGTTGCTTAGTTCGTATCTCGTGCGTTCCCGATAAAGTAAGTCAGCATCCGAAGTGATTGCCATCTTATCAAAGAACAAATCATCAACGATTTTATCAATCAGATCAGATTTCACAGCGGGAATTTCAGCAGTTATTACTGAAATAATCTCGCAAATCGAATCTGGGAATTGTAAAGTATTCAAATAAATTTCTCGCCCTTTGAAGATGAGCCAAACAACTAAATCAGATGGGTCATCATCATCTTTCGCATTAACAATAAAATCGATTGCCCGAATTTTCTCTTTGCAAGCTGCGAAAAGATAGCTATCAAAAATATTTGCCCACTTCAATAAATCTGGAATCGATAAAGCTGTTAGGATTTTCTTCAATGCTTTCGTGTCTGCTCTGGATTGTTCGATTATCTTCCAAAAAATTTCTGTATTAATGGAGATGCTCTCCTTTCAAG
This sequence comes from Caryophanales bacterium, assembly GCA_031554275.1. Classification (GTDB taxonomy): domain Bacteria; phylum Bacillota; class Bacilli; order JARBTR01; family JARBTR01; genus JAVBKB01. The sequence goes on from JAVBKB010000019.1 coordinate 5,238, forward strand.
CTCAACTTTTATAATTTTTCTAAACTTTACAGTTATCTGATTAAATATCATTCTAACCTTTGACACTCCTTGCAAACCACAGTTCCACGCCCGCCAACCTTCATCTTCGTAAGTTCCGTTCCACAATTCACACATGTCTGTCCAGCACGACCATAGACAAGTAGCTGTAATTGAAATAAACCAATCTGCCCTAGTGAATTGACATAACTACGAATGGTTGAACCACCTGCAGCAATCGCCTCAGATAAGGTAACTTTAGAAGCATCATATATCTTTTGCGCTTCGTTTTCAGTGAGCAGATCACATCGTTTCTCAGGGTGAACGCCGGCACGAAACAGTGTCTCATCTACATATATATTTCCCAATCCAGCAACAATCTTCTGATCGAGAAGAGCTGGTTTCACCATGCGCTTCGATTTTGCAAGTGCATCTCGCAGATGAGAAACTGTGTATTCTTCTGAAAATGGTTCTGGCCCAATATTTGTAAGTGGTGGTGAAACAAGCTCCTGCCCAAGAGGAAATAAATGCATCGTTCCAAACTTCCGCACATCCTTGTAGCGAAGTTGCATCCCATCATTTAAATAGAAAATTACGTGGTCATGCTTATCCACAGGATCATTTGCCGAAAAAACGCCGTACTTACCTTCCATCCGCAAATGAGAAACTAAAGCAAAATCATCCAAATAGAAGATAAGAAACTTTCCACGACGTCCCATTCCCTGAATTAGTTGTCCCGCAATTAATAAGCAGAACTCCTCCACTTCAGGATACTTCACAATGTTATGCCAGCTAACGTCAACTTTTACTATTTTCTTTCCGACAACCGTCTCTGCAAGTGACTTTCTGACGGTTTCAACCTCTGGTAACTCTGGCATCTAAACCAACCTCACTACCTATAGAAATTTGTATAAGGTT
>JAVBKB010000150.1:0-5215 GCA_031554275.1 Caryophanales bacterium
TACCTCACTGTTTCTCGTTTGAAGGCTTCATCATATCGACTTGCTTTATTTCCCATTTTCGACACCCCTTTGATATTCTTATTATATCAATCTGTGTCTACTTTTTAGTCTAGCACCAATTCGAACTTCTCAGGATTCTCTTTTTTTATATCATTTACAAGTCTAAACACAATTTCTTTAGTAATTGGTTCATTCGTCTCAACTACTTCTATATACATATTTTTGGATGGCTCGTGATTCAAAATTCTCTTATGAAGAATTATTGCCCATCTTTCTGCATGTGGTAGCATATTAGGTAACGCCTTAGCCATCATGAGTAAGGGAAGCTTTGAACCAAAATTTTTTTCGTAAGACTCAATTGCATGCACCAGCCCGAACATAACCTCATCATGTTCAGTGGCATCGTCAAAACCACTGCAAAGATTCTGTATATGTTCAACTTTATTCATGTTTAAAATATCAGCAATACATTGTTCAAATTGCCGTATTTCTCGAGGATTTTTTAGCATTTTATTTTTTATTAGCTTTTGAGTTTCATGATTAATATCCAACTATTACTCCTACTTTTTGTTTACTTATCTGCTTTTGAATTCCTGATGGAACATAAATTTAAATAAATGATGTTAATTTCAGGTCATACTTTGTTGAACGTTACAAGTTTGGAATCATTTCCAAAAGCCAATCATCATCAATAGGAGTCAAATGTATTCTAGACCCTTGTAATTTTTTTAGAGGATCATATATAAAGCTACCATGATGATCATCAAGTGGACGACTAAGGTCAAAATAAACAGACTCTTCGTACAAGGAAATGTTATAAACTTCCTCACTATCAAAAACCCTCTCGATACATTCAATAAGCTCCCTATTCCCTTCAATTCCTTGTTTTACTTCTAAAGTTGAACATTCGATTATTATTTTCCCATTTTCGTCATTTATATTTATTTTCTCTTTGTACCTGACCAATGTTTCCCCAATAAATTTGTAATCAGCATCTGATTCAAATATTTTGATAATTTCCTCCTCGCTTCTATCACTACTTTTTGAGACTAAATAATGATTTAAGGACAAACCAATAATAGTTAACATTACTAACACTATTGATACATAAAGTAAACGTCTCATTTTTTTATCTCCATAACCTGATTCACATATATATTCTTTAAAACATTGGCTTTTCAATTTAATAATCAAACTCGTATTTATTTATCTGTTTATTATATTCTGCTTTTATTTCAGGAACTTCGATATCTAAAGCATTTGCAAACCAATTTACAACAGCAGGAACTAATGACTCCGGTTGATAATCTGAAAAAAGAAAATCAATTCTGTGAAAAACGATGATAGCATCCTCTTTATATGGTGATTTCGAAATAATTTGAAAACTAATCATTCTTATTGCACTACAAATCAGCTCATTTTCTTCCTCGTTAAATACATAATCAGAATCAGTGTCATCCTTCTCAGATAATTGTACCCACAAACCTTCATCAACTTTTCTACAACTTGTTTGTTTGTGATATTGACTCATCTTTGCAAGCTCGGCATTTATTGAAACTACTATACCCCATGACGATTTGAATACTCTATAAACAAAAGTCATTGGCTCCATTTTATCACCTGATTTATTCAATTTTTAAATTGCCAAACACATCTATAGAAAAATAATGTTCTGTTCCAAAATTACCTGTGCTTCTCTGTATATAATCATATCCATGATTTGGAGTTGCCCCAGTTAACATACTGTTGTTGTCTAGAAATTTATTAACCTCACTGTCTGACATTTTAGTTAGGTCTAGGGATTCAAATTTTGCCATATCGGAGTTCACACTAATGTTGAGAACTCAAGATTCACATTAGAATTGGCTGTAATCTATCTAGGTTTTTTTGAGCTGCCTAGCTCTTATTGTGCTTTTTAATCCAGTACCCTAAATGGTGGATGCCCTGTATCTTGATTTTGCAAAATACTTGGTAGACGAAACCTCAAACTACATTGTAGTTCTATCATTGTTTCTCCTGAATGAGAGTTTTGAATATGTATATTTACCCATAATGGGGCTAAAGGCAACATACATCCCAATACTTCTACCACAGAATCAATATCTAGAACTCTCTCCTTAAGGTTTGCATTATTTAAAATAGTTCTATGAATATAGTCATCAGTAGAATTTAGTGATTTCCCTCTTTCAATAATTGGAGAAATCAAAAATTTCTGGTTTTCATCGGTAACATTAGATTTACTTAGTGCTTTTAGTAAATATACTTTTAGAGTCTTCTTGTCCAAATACTTAATCATTTTGTTACCCCGTTAAATCCTTTTACCTTATTTGTTTTAACATTTGGATTAGCTTTATTATATTACTGCCCTAAATGGCGGATGCCCAGTTTCCTGATTGTGTAATTCAGTTGGTTTTCGCATTCGTAGACTTGTGTAAAGTTCTACAATAATCAATTTATCGGTAGTTTCCTTTAATTTTACATCGATCCAAATCGGACATAGCGGAACAAAACAAGATAGTGCTGCAATGGCTTGATCAAGAACCATAATCCCTCTTTTTTCAAGTGATTCCTCATTTAATACTATTAGACGCATAATATCGTCTTTGGTATTTAGGGGTTTGTTTTTTTCAAGTATTGGAATAATTCTAAACCTCCAATTTTCACTGACAATTAGATTATTAGCTATAGCAATTTTTTCTAAAACACATACTAGATTTTCCTTAAAAATGTTCACATCCATTTTTTTTATCATAAAATCGACTCCGGCTGTCTATCATTTTTTAAGTTCTGGCATTGTTAAAAACCAAAAACAAAAAATTTTATAATACGTTATTGAGAATTACATCTGGTTTTTGTTATACCTGTTCCTCAATGAATATCAGTGTTCCGTAATCAGTAATAGGTCTTTTAAAAAAATCAAGTATATTTGTTTTTATATCACCTACAGGTGTAAGTTTTAGTACCAGCACACCATTGATATTCCCGAATCCCGTATATTTAAATGTGAATTCATGTTCTTCACATAGAATAGTAGCTATCTTCTCACTTCGGGGATACCATTCTTTTTCATTAAGATGAATTAGCAAGTACCCTTCGTCAGTAATCGGATAGACTTTGTCGATTTTATATACCTTTTTATTAAAATTCATCAATTTTGAAAAGCCCCTTATGTTTTCTTAAAAGCCTTCAATCAACTCGTCTTAACCAGAAAGTTGCACACCATTTTTTTGTATACTAATTATTTTATCGAAGTCTTTGAATACGTGATGTTAATCTTCAATAATCGGGTTACACGGCGACAGATACATGTCATCTTTTTCTTCCAGGCTCCCACGTGCCAAAACAAATACTTTGAATTTGTTTTCAGACCCATGAATTAAATCCTCGTCATCCCACAAATAAAGTAATCCATATGAACCTGGTGCTGTTAATGCAATAAATTTAAACAAGGAAAATATTTTTTCAGAACGCTCACCTCGATGATTTGGTGCATCACTTACAAATAGATGAAATTGTCCATTCACTGGTTCAAAGGACATAATCCCAGACCGCCAACTTTGCTTTAGAATAAACTCTTGAATCTTTTTTATCATATTCATTTCATTGGCACTATTTTCTATGGTAGATTCTCTGATGACTGCCCATGCATGGTATTCTATCACTTTCTACCTCCTATTTAGTCAAAAGGTTTCGTATCGATGGTTACTTTAACGCCGAATCTAGCACTATACTCGTTAAGTTGATCTATCATTGAGTGGTATGCACCCATTTCGACTTCTTGAATCGCACCCTTCACATAAATCGTATTCACCTGATAAGGGCGGATGTGCTGCATGAATCCGGTCCCCAGCATGCCAAAGTCATTATTTCCGCCTGCCCAAAGCGTTCCATCATTCTTCAGATACATCATCTTGTCAACTGGTCCTGCGAAGACTGCTTTGACGTCGGTAATGACTGAAGGAGAAGGAAATACCACTTGTAAAATTAGTTCCTATCTTTCTTGTAAAAATTGTAACCAGCCGATTGCAGAAACTGAAATTATTTATTGTAAAATTAACACCCCGTTCCGCTTTTTGCCTTCTATGGTGTAAATCATATCTCAGAAATTGCAGAAATTGCAATAAAATATTTGTTATAAGAAAAACTAGGTGCAACCACTGAATTTCTTATCAGAGATTGCTCCTAGTTCTTTTATTGCTTTGTTTTAGATGTCAATTTGTCTTGTGTTTCGTAAAAAAACTACTTCTTCTTCCACTCCGTATTCATTGGAAACGAGACTATTTTTTAGCAGAGATGGCTTTTACAACAACCATTTTTCTTTCATAAGTAATCGGGTTTTTAGTAAAGGATTGGCCAGTTTCATTATCTGAATTTAATGCCATTGTTGTAACACCATATATTGATATGAACCTGGCTAACCAATGTGAAATATTATACATATGGTTACTAAATAATTCAGCGTGTGTATCGGTACTGTCAAGTTCAAACATATACTTGTAGCCAGACCACATTTCCTTTTCCGGATTTTCTAACTCTCGCAATGACCCAGAGAAGCCAAATGCATCAACATAGCCAACAAGCTCATGAGGTTCATCCATATCAGTTTCATAAAAAAACTGTGGTGTTATCCCTTCTTTCTCTAACAATGTCCCCAATTCCTGTAAGTCTGACTCGAATTTTATTAATACTTTTGCATATGCTCCATAAACTTCATCCATTTAGTTAACCTCCTGAGGGTTTAAACTTAATAGTAAATCCTGATCTTCCAGGTCTTAGTCCTTCAAAACCTGGAGTATTAGAAAGGAGTTTTCTGAATTCTGGATCTTCTACTAATTTTTTTCCATACTTTTTAAATAAAATGTCGCTTTCAATCCAATAATCAATATCATAACTATCTAAATTAATTGGGTCTCCAAAGTTTGTTTTTTTCGGATTACCAACAGTTCCAGTTTTAAATGAGCCTGTGTAACCTGCTTTAAGTTTTGGGTCATCCTTCAAATACTTTGGTAGTAGGTGTTTTCTTGCCAAATCCTCAAATGTTCTCTGAAGATTAGCTAACTTACTCCCCTGTACTACATCATCAACTTTACTAGTACTAGGATCAATTTTATTCGGTCTCGGTATCGACGGTAAGTTTTTGTTTATTGTTTGAGCAGCATCAACGGCTTCGTCAATACCCTTTACAACTGCTTTTCCACCTTTTACAGCTGCTTTT